>JANYHX010000163.1 GCA_025362155.1 Gallionella sp.
CCTTTCCGTGCCACCATCGTGCCGAGTTTGCCATTCTGCTGGGATTGCACAAAAATATTGCCGACACGGTTTGAACCCACGTCGACGTTATCGACAAAATATACCCGGTCAGCCTGCTTGGATTCACGAAACATCCCTGGCGTTGCGGACATGGCATCGCCGCGACTTTCCAGCTTGTTCTTGAATTCCTCCGCCTGACGCAGTGACCATGGCGACAAAAGCAAGCTCAGCAGTGCAATCAACCCCACCACCGGCACGGCATACCACAAGACTGGGCCTATCCAGCGGCTAAGCCCAATGCCGGAACAAAACCACACCACCATTTCACTGTCACGATAACAGCGCGATAAAGTAAGCAGAATGGAAAGGAACAAACTGATGGATAACAACACTGGCAAATAATTCATCGCGCTAAAGCCCAGCAGCGCCAACACCCCATCCACGGCGATCACACCACTGACCGCGTCGCTCAGGAATCGGATCAACTGGCTGATCACTACGATGCCGATGAGCACTGCGAATATCAGTAATCCGCTGCTGGTGAATTCACTTACCAAAGCTCGCTGGAAAATCTTGCCGTGCAAGGGCTTTGACTTTATACGGTAAGTTTGCGGATAATCAGGCATCGGTATCTGAGTGGACGTAAGTAAATGGCCTTGGATAAGTAGTGGGTATAAGTTTTTCAATTAAGGAGCCACACGTGGAATTTAGCATAAAACAAAGCAGTCCGGAAAAGCAGCAAAGTGATTGCGTAGTCATAGGCGTGTATGAAGCCGGGAAGTTGTCGGCAGCGGCACAGTTGCTGGACAAGACTGCCGCACATCATTTAAGCGACCTCATCAAGCGCGGCGATATGAAGGGCAAGCTCGGCACTACCCTGATGCTGCATCATGTACCCCACATCGTAGCTGAACGCGTATTGATGGTGGGCTTGGGCAAAACAGATGAATTTTCGAGCAAACAATTTCTCGATGTATTAAGAACCAGCTTGGGTGCGCTGCAAAAAACTGTCTGCAAAAATGCCGCGCTGTATCTCACGGACCTGCCGGCGAAGGGTCGTGATGAACCATGGAAAATTATGCAAACCGTATTGATTGCTGCCGAATCCGGCTATCGCTGCGACCAGCTTAAAAGTAAACCTGCAGATGCGCCTACTCTGCACAAAATATTGCTAGGTGGTGCCAGTAAACCAAACAGCGCCGCACAAGCCGCGCTAGACCAAGCCACGGCAATCGCGCGCGGCATGAAATTAACCAAGGATTTAGGTAATTTGCCCGGCAACATCTGCACACCCACTTATCTGGCTGAACAGGCGCAAGCTCTGGCCAAAGCACACAAGCTGAAAGCAACTATCCTAGAAGAAAAGGATATGCAAAAGCTGGGGATGAATTCATTACTCTCCGTCACACACGGTAGTCGGCAACCTGCCAAACTGATCACGCTGGAATACCACGGCGGCGACAAAAAGCAAAAGCCCATCGTGCTGGTCGGCAAGGGCATTACTTTTGATTCCGGTGGTATTTCGCTCAAACCCGGCGCGGATATGGACGAAATGAAATATGACATGTGTGGCGCAGCCAGCGTGCTCGGTACGATGCAGGCGATAGCGGAAATGGGCTTGAAACTGAATGTGGTCGGCGTCATTCCCAGTTGCGAAAACATGCCGGATGGCGCCGCCAGCAAACCCGGCGATATCGTCAAAAGCATGTCCGGCCAGACTATCGAAATCCTCAATACCGATGCCGAAGGCCGTTTGATCCTGTGTGATGCGCTGACCTATGCCGCACGCTTTGAACCGGACACTGTGGTGGACATCGCCACCCTGACTGGCGCATGTGTCATTGCGCTGGGCCACGTTGCCAGCGGGCTATTCAGCAATGAGGACAAGCTCGCCAAAGAGTTGCTGGATGCGGGCGATTACGCCTATGACCGCGCTTGGCATTTGCCACTATGGGACGACTACCAGCAACAACTCGACAGCAACTTTGCCGACATGCAGAACATCGGCGGGCGAGCCGGTGGCAGCATCACGGCTGCATGTTTCCTGTCGCGCTTCACCAAGGATTATCGCTGGGCGCATCTGGACATCGCTGGCACCGCATGGAAATCCGGCAAGGAAAAAGGTGCGACCGGCCGTCCCGTGCCATTGCTCACCCAGTATTTAATCAATCGCGCCCAGTCGGTCAAATAATATAACCCTTCAATAGCCTACTCGAAAGAATGACCAAAGTGGATTTTTATACCAGCTCCCCCGACAAGCTGCGCACCGCCTGCCAGTTGAGCCACAAAGCCGTGCAGAATGGGATGCGCGCAGTCATCAGCACACCCGATGCGGCAGCCACTGATGCGTTGGACAAACTGCTCTGGCACTATCCTGCTACGGGCTTTCTTCCGCACTGCCGCAGCGATGCCGCAGAGGCGGAGCACATGCCGGTGGTGCTGAATCAGGGTGGCGATAAATTTCCTCACCATGAGCTGTTGATCAGCTTGCATAACGAATGCGTGCCCTATTTCAGCCGCTTCGAACGTGTCATCGAGATTATCGGTAGCGACGAGGAAGATAGCCGCTTGGGACGTGAACGATTCAAATTTTATCGGGATCGCGGCTATGAATTGCGCCACATTGATTTATCCAAAACTCAAAACTCATGAATCCTTTCAAGCAGGCGGTCAAACAAGCGGCGCAAAAAGAAGGTAGCGATTTACCTGCCAAAATATCTTCTTCGAAACGCACGATAGGAGACGCAACACTGAATAGATTGCCGGTACTCACCGAGGTTGCTACTCCGGGAAATGTGCCTCCGTTCCGTGGCTTGAACGCGGAAGAAACGGGACAATTTTTGCAACAGTTCCAGACCCACATTGAAACCCTGTTTACGAAAAAACTCAGCCTGCGCCTCGAAGAATCGCAACGTCACGCCATTGACCAGGCGCTCGATGAACTCAAAGCCGAATTGCCCGAACTGTTGCGCGACGCGCTGAATGACCACCTCGAATCCCGCTAGCTGTATAAGTTAAGGAAGCGCCGATTAAGTCCTCCGCTCGTGGTGAGCCCTTCGACTTTGCTCAGGAGAGCCTTGTCGAACCATGAATGGAGGACGATTTACAATCAGCGTGTTAGTTCTACGACCCTTCGACAAGCTCAGGGCGAACGGACTTAATCGGCGCTTCCTTAATTGCGACGCAACCTCGCTGCCAGACACGCTCGGCATTCTTATCTATCCGTTATAATCCCGCCCCCTCGATCACCGCATATTAGCCACCCCATACAGCAATGGAACTCGCCAAAAGTTTTGACCCAAAAAATATCGAATCGCATTGGTATCCCAAATGGGAAAAGTCCGGTTACTTCAAGGCCGGGCTGGACGCATCGAAAAAAGAAAATTTCTGCATCCTGCTACCGCCACCCAATGTAACCGGCACGCTGCACATGGGGCATGGTTTTAACCAGACACTGATGGATGCGCTGACCCGCTATCACCGCATGAAGGGCGACAACACGCTGTGGCAGCCGGGCACCGACCACGCCGGCATCGCCACGCAGATCGTGGTCGAACGCCAGCTCGACGCACAGGGCATCTCGCGCCATGACCTTGGCCGTGAAAAATTCATCGAAAAAGTGTGGGAGTGGAAAAAATATTCCGGCGACACCATCACTCGCCAGATGCGCCGCCTCGGCACCTCGCCCGACTGGTCGCGCGAGCGCTTCACGATGGACGAAGGCTTGTCACGCTCGGTCACCGAAACCTTTGTGCGCCTCTATCGTGAGAACCTGATCTATCGTGGTAAGCGGTTAGTCAATTGGGATGTAAAACTACAAACGGCGGTGTCCGATCTGGAAGTAGTGCAAGAGGAAGAAGACGGCTTCATGTGGCACATCCTGTATCCATTTGCCGATGGCCCTCAATCCGCAATCATTGACGGTCAACCAACAATGCTAGACGGTTTGGTTGTCGCCACGACCCGCCCCGAGACCATGCTCGGCGACGTGGCGGTGATGGTTAACCCGGAAGATGAACGCTATAAACATCTGATCGGCAAACAGGTCAAGCTGCCGCTGTGCGGGCGCAACATCCCCATCATCAAAGACGAATACGTGGACAAGGAATTCGGCACAGGCGTGGTGAAGGTCACGCCCGCGCATGACTTCAACGACTACGCGGTGGGACAGCGGCATAAACTAGCGTTGGCAAACATTTTGGAACTTGATGGACGAATTCGAAAGTTCGCGGAACTCATTATGGTTCCAGGTTCGAGTTTCGCCCTTCCATTTGAATCCGATGGCTCATATTCAGTCCTAACACAGGGTGAAGGAAACTACCATGACGGCGTGTACATGAACACCTTCATCGCTCATCAATTCCTTCTGCCTGCCGCTTATAGCAATCTTGATCGTTTCGACGCACGAAAAAAAATCGTCGCCGACCTCGAAGAGGCGAAGCTGCTAGAAAAAGTTGAGAAGCACAAACTCAAAGTGCCGCGAGGCGACCGCACCGGCGTGGTGATCGAGCCAATGCTCACCGACCAGTGGTTCGTGGCGATGAGCAAGCCGGGTGATAGCGGCAAGAGCATCACCGAACAGGCGCTGGAATGCGTCGCCTCCGGCGAGGTCAAGTTCCACCCGGAAAACTGGGTGAACACCTACAACCAGTGGCTGAATAATATCCAGGACTGGTGCATCTCGCGCCAACTGTGGTGGGGACATCAGATTCCCGCTTGGTATACCGATGGCGGCGGATTTTATGTCGCACACGATGAAGCCGAAGCGAAAAAGCTTGCCGCAAAAGATGGCTACACAGGCAATCTCAAACGAGACGACGACGTGCTCGACACCTGGTTCTCTTCCGCGCTGTGGCCCTTCTCCACACTAGACTGGACGCCCGAATATCCAGCCAAATCCAATCCCGCGCTGGGCATGTACCTGCCCTCTTCGGTGCTGGTCACCGGCTTCGATATCATTTTTTTCTGGGTGGCGCGCATGGTGATGATGACCAAACATATCACCGGGGAAATTCCGTTCAAGGATGTGTATGTTCACGGCCTGATCCGCGATGCGGAAGGACAGAAGATGTCCAAGTCCAAGGGTAACGTGCTTGATCCGATTGACCTGATCGACGGTATCGCCCTCGATGAGTTGGTGAAGAAACGCACCACCGGCCTGATGAACCCCAAACAGGCAGAACAGATCGAAAAGCGCACGCGCAAGGAATTCCCCAATGGTATTCCGGCTTTCGGTACCGATGCGCTGCGCTTCACTTTCGCCTCGCTCGCCTCGCCCGGTCGTGACATCAAGTTCGACATGCAGCGTTGCGAAGGCTATAGAAATTTCTGCAACAAGCTGTGGAACGCTACGCGCTTTGTGCTGATGAATTGCGAAGGACAGGATGTCGGGCTGGATGAAAAGCTTCCGCGGGAATATTCCGCTGCCGACAAATGGATGATCAGTGTGCTGCAACAAGCGGAAGCGGAAATGGCGCAGCACTTTGCCGATTACCGTTTCGACATGGCTGCGCGCACGGTGTACGAACTGGTTTGGAACAGTTACTGCGACTGGTATGTGGAACTGGCCAAGGTGCAGATTGCGACCGGCAACGATGCTCAGCAACGTGCCACACGTCGTACGCTGGTGCGCGTGCTGGAAGCCATCCTGCGTTTGGCGCATCCGATCATCCCGTTTATCACCGAAGAATTGTGGCAATCGGTCGCACCCCTTGCTGGGAAAGCCCCCTCCCCTGATAAAACAACTAGCCATTCGACTAGGCTATCAATAGACGATAGCCAAGTCGCTGGTTATGACAAGGGGAGGGCGGGGGGAGGGGTTTCCATCATGCTGCAACCTTATCCTAAAACAGATGCAGCCAAAATAGATACAGGCGCGATGGCACAAGTCGCCTTACTTCAGGAAATGATCAACGCGTGCCGCCGATTGCGCAGTGAGATGAATCTCTCTCCCGCACAACGTGTGCCTCTAATCGTTACAGGTGACACCCCCACACTACACACACTGGCGCCTTACATCAGTAGCCTGGCTAAACTCAGCGAGGTGCAGATTGTCGCTGACCTGCCTGATGGCGACGCGGCGATAGCCATCGTTGGAGCATACAAAATGATGTTGAAAGTTGAAATTGATGTCACCGCAGAATGCGAACGTCTCGATAAAGAAATCGCCCGTTTGCAAAACGAGGTGACCAAGACTCAAGGGAAATTATCCAACGCCAGCTTCGTGGACCGTGCGCCGGTTGCCGTGGTAGAACAGGAGCGCAAGCGCATGCAAGAATTTAGCGCGACGTTAACGCAATTGCAAAACCAGCGCAGTAAGTTGAATTAGCAAAATCAGCGGCGGCGAATCATGAAAATGAATTCACCCTCTTGCTCTACCGATGACAATAATTCATTACCGGTATTGTCGCAAAAAACCAAAAAATCCAAAGGCGCACCTTTGTCGGTTGCGACCACCCGGACAACCTGACCACTAACCATTTGCGACAGCGCTTTCTTGGCACGCAAAATAGGCAATGGACAAGCCAACTGGCGCGCATCCAGTTCAACATCGAATTTCATGACTCTATCGGCAACCCGGCTTGCGCCCACGCTGCAATTCCGCCCTGTAAGTTATATACATCGACAAAGCCATGCGCGACAGCAAATGCGGCGGCTTGCGCAGAGCGTCCACCCATCTGACAATAAAAAACGGTAGTGGAGTTTTTATCCTGGCCGTTCAAACGCAGCGGTAATAAATGCAGTGGCAAATGATCACCCTGTGGAATTTTTCCGCGCGCTACTTCCGTATCGGTGCGCACATCGACCAAATGTATTACGTCATGTTTCATCATCGCCTGCAATTCTGCTGCGGTAATATTTTTGTATCCATTAACGGCACTAGGCATTTTCTGGTTCATCTCCTGTTTGATTATGGTCAGCCAACAAATGTGAAATCCGGGTATTCGCCACCGACAAACGCTTTACCAGCATGCGCAAAAAAGCATCGCCGAACTGTAAGCGGCAGCCGGAGGTTGCATGCTTTAGCACATCGGGATTAATTTCGATCAGCAACACATCGTTTTTGGCGATCACGTCAGTGCTGCGTTTGAAGTTGCGCTCTAAAAGGTGCGCCATTTCACCAAAACAATCGCCGCGATGCAAGAGACTCAATAACCGCCCCTGCTTGGTTACGCGCACTGAGCCTTGTCCCAGTACATAGAAAGAACGTCCGTTTTCACCTTCCCGCAGAATGTACTCTGACTCAGGAACTTTGCGCCATTCACTGATGCGCAACACTTCCCAAAGCTCCACATCGCTGAAATTTTTGAAGAACACCAAGCCGCGCAGCGTGTCGAATTTTTCCGTATCCTGAATCTCGTTTTGCGTCGGCGTAATATTGCTGGAAAATCCCACCAGATCGTTGGCAAATTCATCCCAGGTTTGATAACGCTTTGCCGTATCTTTTTCCATTGCGCGCTGCACGATCGCATCCAGCTCCGCACCCATTTCGGGACGAAATGCGCTGGGTGGCGGCGGATCGATATTGATGATGTGGTAAATCATGCTGTGATTATTGCTGGCATCAAACGGCAATTTGCCGGTAAGCAATTTGTACATCGTCACACCCAGCGAATAAATATCGGTCTGATGTGTGAGCTTGAGTTCCTTGACCTGTTCAGGAGACATATAAGCAGGCGACCCCAACCCGGATACCTGCGTGGATTGATCGCTATGCAATGCGGCTGCGCCAAAATCGGATATCTTGATATCGGTTTCGCCTTGTAAGAGGATATTGGCCGGCTTGATGTCACGATGAATGACGCCCTGATGCTCCGCATATTCAAGTGCCTTGCAACACTTGTAAGCGATTTCCGCAACCGTACTGACCGGCAATAACTTATCCACCTCAGCATATTGCTCCAGCGTACTGCCTTCGATATATTCCATCACGATGCAATTGACGTCGCCCTCCATCATCGCATCGAGAATTTTCACAATATGCGGGTGGGTTAATTTTCCCGCCAACGAGGCTTCGGTCATCAGCAGTTTGCGATAAACCTTGGCGCGATTGGGATCTTGCAACATGCCCAGATCGAATAACTTGAGCGCGACCTGCTGCTTGTTGAATGGGTCTGTAGCGAGGTAAACCGTGCTGGTCGCGCCTTTGCCAAGTTCACGAACAATTTCGTATTTGCCTATTTTTTCCATATTCTCTGTTTGCAATTTAAAACATTCAACTGCGCATTTTACGGAACATGCCTGTTGGGGGATACAAAAATTGTATTATTGAGCATTACATAACTCATTACACCGTTCACCCTGAGGTATCGAAGGGCGAAATTTTGTACCAGCCTCAGGCTTCGATACCTCAGCCCGAACGGAATGGTTATCGCGAATTATGGAATGCTCAATAACATGACATAACAGCGGCTCCTCAACACTTCCTCCCGCCTGGGAAGAGTTGGAGAGGAGAAAACGGACAGGAGCTACAAATGAGCAATAAACAAATATTGAACGTGGCAATTTCTTCACCGGAGGAATCTTTGGCGCACTTCGCCAAGGTGTGGAACTCGGCTGCTGGGCGGCAAGAAAGTCAAGCCTTACAACGGTATCGGCTTCGAGAGCATCGCGCAGTTTGCGGCGGCACTGACTCCGCAACGCTGGCTGCTCATCAATGCGCTGAAGAGTATCGGCCCCACTTCGATTTACGCGCTGGCAAAGAAGCTCGGGCGGCATTACAAAAATGTACACACCGACGTTACCGCGCTGGTGCAGTTGGGCATCATCGAAAAGGATGCAGAGGGTAAAGTATTTGTGCCGTGGGATGAAATCGATGTGAATATGCCGCTGGTGCGGGCGGCTTGATACATGCAGTACGATTGAAAAATATTGTGAAGCCGACCTCTTTGACCTCCTTTGATCCTGAGCCAAAATAGCCCCCATGACATTCCAAGATATTCTCAATTTCGCTAAGGAGTACCCATCCATACTCAACTTGGCCATCTTTTTTATCGGCCTATATTTTGGCAATAAACAAGCCATTGAAAGAGACCGAAGGAAAGAGTTCAATGAAATATCCGAAGACGCTTTCATTGCGCTTAACAAACAAATAGAACAACTCAAAGTCGGGTTGCCGGGTCAATGTGTTAGTGACTTTCTCCTCATTTACAACTACATTCCTTTTTACAAACGCTGGCTCTTTCGCAGGCATATTGAGAAATACAAAAATGCACAACAAGGCCTAAGTACATACCATGTAGAATCAGGAACCGTTACTTTCAATCAAGAGAAAATGGTTCAGCTTACTTCCTCAGCAAAAGTGTTGTTATGCTACCTAAAGCGATGTTAGAGCGGTCACCGTTCGCTACGCTCTCTGCTCACGCCCTAGCGGGATGCCGCTCAACTTGAAAACGTTAGGCATACCGATGAATAAGGCACTACACATACTTGCGGGGAATTCAGCTCATGTAGATGATCTCGCCGCGGCTTGGGAAACCTCTGGAAAGGCGAACCGCAGTGTTCCAATGGCTGCTGCAACAGGAGACAACTTTCTTCTTTTCGACTTTGACTCCCTAGCATTCGCTGCATGCGGGGAAATTGCCTCCGATGCGGCGCGTGATCCTGATGAAGACCCAAAATATTACTTCTCTGCTCTCAAGTTTTACACGTTCTTTGACATTGACAATAGTGTTTCGCGCATGCACGTAGTCGAAGCTCACCAGACATGGCTTACCGACTTTCCTGAATGGAAGTGGATTCAACAGCCTACCCAGGGGCGTCGCCCAGGCTACGCATATAACGCCAAAGTACCCGATGCAATTAGCGAAGAACTTTGGGGGTTTGTGCTTGATGCTGTCTTCGGGGCAGAGTGGCACAATCGCGCTCCAGAACTCTGGAATGAAGAGCACCCAGAGGATGACACGCAACATTTCTACAACAAAGTATCTCAATCTCTACATGATAGCCACTCGTCAAGACAAGATCGTTTAGCAACTGCCCAAAAAATACCTGATTGCATTTCCATTACATCGACTTCATTTCGACGCAATCCAGATGTTGTCGCTGAGGTTTTACTGAGGGCGAACGGAAAATGCGAGGGCTGTCTTCAACCAGCCCCATTCGCGCGTGCATCTGATGGGACACCATACCTTGAAGTGCATCATCGTGTCAGGCTTGCAGCGGGCGGCGAGGACACTGTAGCCAATGCTATTGCCTTATGCCCCAATTGTCATCGTGCAGCACACTATGCCTAACCCGGCACAGTCAAGTGGGACGTGCCGCAAGCGGCACGCCTCTTACCTTTACATTATTCTGCCACCTGCTTATTCAGCATCGACTTCAACCTCGCCAGCTTATCCAGGAATCGATAAGGAGCGGTAGTCGAATAAAATTTCGGGCATATGTTCAGCATACATTTGTTAGAATAATCATCACTTCAAACTTAGAGGCGCGACATGTTAAACATAGAAAATCTGACACGCACGGAGAAGTTGCGCATGATGGAAGAAATTTGGGATGATTTGTCGCATGATTCGGAAACGCTTTCATCCCCGGAATGGCACGCGCAAGCGTTGAAGGATACCGAGCGTGCCCTAGCTGAAAACCGGACGCATTTTGTTTCCTGGGATGCCGCTAAGAAGATGCTCCGCAACAGCACTCCATGAAAATCGAGGTTCTGAGTATCGCATTGGTTGATATTCAGTCCGGCCAGAATTTTTACGAGCAGCAACAGGAAGGATTAGGCGCCTACTTTCTGGATTCTCTATTTTCCGACATTGATGCGCTTTTGCTTTACGCAGGGATACACCAACAGTTTTTTGGTTATTACCGCGCCCTCTCGAAACGATTTCCCTATGCAATTTACTACCAAGTGAATGAGGAAGTCATTCAGGTGTGGCGCGTATTGGACTGCCGACAAAAACCATCACACATAGCGGTTGCGCTACGCCCTTAACCAAGGGTATTTGAAGAATACTTGCCCCGCTTGCCTTCGCCGTCTTCAAATTATTAAGCGTTATTCTGTTACCGGTTTATTCAACATCGCCTTCAATTTCGCCAGCTTGTCCATGCCTTCATTTTTAGTCACAGTGGGCACCGCATCTGCGTGGCCGCCCGCATAGACTAATTCATCTTCCGGCATTTCCTCAATGAAACGGCTAGGCTCGCAGGGTATCCAGTCCTTACCGCGTTTGCGGCGGTTGCAGTAACTGATTTGCAGGCTGCGCTCGGCGCGGGTGATGCCGACGTACATCAGGCGGCGCTCTTCTTCGATTTGTTTTTCGTCGCTGTCACGGAACGGCAGGATGTCTTCTTCCGCGCCGATGATGAACACGTGCGGGAATTCCAGACCCTTGGCGGCATGCAGCGTGGAAAGCGAGACGGCATCCGGCTCCTGGTCTTTGCCTTCCAGCATGTTGATCAGCGCAATAGTCTGCACCATGGCGATCAATGATTTTTCATCCGCTTCGGCTTTGCGCTTGAGCCAGCCGATGAAATCTTCAACGTTCTTCCACTTGCTCTCGGCCTGGCGCGGATCATGTGAGTCATAAAGCCAGGTTTCATAGTTGATGGCGCGCAGTAATTCGTCCAACAATTCGCCACAGGACTCTTTATCGGCGCGATCCTGGATGCGGTTGATGAAGTTGCAGAACAGCATCAATTCTTCATATTGACGCGGCTGCACCTCATGTTCGACCTGTGCTTCAAATGCCGCCTCGAACAGGCTGATATGGCGCTCTCCGGCGTAACTGCCGAGCTTTTCCAGTGTGGTGTTACCGATGCCGCGCTTCGGTGTAGTGATAGCGCGAATGAAAGCCGGATCATCGTCCGGGTTGGCGATGAGCCTCAAATAGGCGGTGATGTCCTTGATCTCAGCGCGATCAAAGAATGATGTGCCGCCGCTGACGGTATAGGGCACACGCTGGGCGCGCAGCTGTTCTTCGAATGCCCGCGACAGGTGATTGCTGCGATACAGGATCGCGTAATCGGAATATTTGGTGCGATGCTCGAACTTGTGCGACATCAACTTCATCACCACACTCTCGGCCTCGTGTTCATCATCGCGCGCTGCATAAATACGAATCGCATCACCAATGCCATGATCACTCCATAAATTTTTCTCGAACACCTTGGTGTTGTGATTGATCAAATGATTCGCCACCTTGAGAATACGTTGCGAAGAGCGGTAGTTCTGCTCCAGCTTGATGACGTGCAGCTTAGGATAGTCGTCGCGCAGATTGTGCAGATTCGCTATGCTCGCGCCTCGCCAGGCGTAGATCGCTTGGTCGTCATCGCCCACCACAGTCAGCGCGGCGCGCATGTCGGCCAGCAGCTTGATTAACTGGTACTGGCAATCGTTGGTGTCCTGATATTCATCCACCAATAGATATCGCAACTTTAATTGCCAGCGCAGCAACGCTTCGGGATGCTGCTTGAACAGCACTACCGGCAGATGGATCAGGTCGTCAAAGTCCACTGCCTGATAGGCGCGCAATGTTTCCTGATAGCGCGAATAAATGCGCGCATGCATTTTTGCTTCGTCACTGTCGGCATTTTGAATAGCTTGTTCCGGCGAAACGAATGCGGATTTCCAATTTGAAATTTGCGTCTGCATGTCTCGGATTTCCTGCTTGTCAGCGGAATTGCTCAACTCGCCGAATATCTTCCAAGTGTCGCTGCTATCGAAGATCGAGAACTGCGGTTTGTAGCCCAACAGTTTGGCCTCGGCGCGCAGAATGTTCATGCCCAGTGAATGAAAAGTGCTCACCACCAGACCCTTGGTATTGGTGTTTTTCAACAGATCACCGACGCGCGCACGCATTTCATTAGCCGCCTTGTTGGTAAACGTGATAGCCGCGATATTGCGTGGCTCGTAGCCACATTGCTCGATCAAATACGCGATCTTGTGGGTGATCACGCGGGTCTTGCCGCTGCCCGCACCGGCCAGCACCAGCAAAGGGCCGTCGAGGTGCGTAACGGCTTCGCGTTGCACTGCATTGAGCTTGTTTAACATTTGGAGATACTGGCGGAAGAGGTGTTGCGCAAGGTTGTTATGATACCAAAGCTATTGGCCTGCGGCGAACAGATGTCGCCGTCCAAGTAATGAGGTGGCCAGCAATTACTTGGCTATCTTCTGTGACAAAAAATCAATTTTTCGCGGGAAGGTTACGCGAAATAATGCTCCTCCCAAAGTTGCCCCTGTTTCAATAACGATGGATGCGTTATGGTTATGAACAATTTCACTTACGATGGCTAATCCTAGTCCGCAGCCGTCTACCCCCGAGGTATCCAGCCTGTAAAAACGTTCGAATATCCGTTCCTGTCCTTCTGTTGGAATTCCCGGTCCGCTATCTTCAACTTCCCACGTTATATGGCTGGCTGTGCTGCTACACCGAACCGTAACTACTCCCTCAGAGGGTGTGTAGCGCAGCGCATTATCTATCAGATTGTTAGTTAATTCTTCCAGCCAAACTGGGTCCCCGTCTACCTCTGCTACGTTCAGCTCAAAGCCGAGATCAATGCGGCGCTGCATGGCCAAAGGCATCCAGCGATCTGCTGCATTCCTAGTCAATTCAGCGAGATCAATCTTGGACAAATGCATCTGTTGCGGTTCAAGGCGATTCAATGTCAAAAGCTGATGCGCTAAATGGGTAATCCTGCGTGTTCCCGCAACAATTTTTTCGAGGTATTCGCCTGGATCAGGGGAACGCAAAGCCATCTCCGCTTCGGCTTGTAATGCCGCAATGGGGGTACGTAACTGATGTGATGCATCTGCCACAAAATTCCGTTTTGCATCAAGGGCTGCGGAAAGGCGAACCAACAATTCATTCACTTCTGAAAAGATGGGGTAAATTTCTACTGGAATATCATTCAAGGGTAACTGGCTCAAATCAGTATGAGTGCGCCGCACCAATTCTTCTCGCAGTGGCTGAATGGTTGCCAGCGCGTTACGAACACTTCTGCGTATCATGAAAATAGCTGCGATTATCAAAAGAACTTCTGGCACTAACATGGCCAATAAAATTTCACTGACCAATCGATCTCTTTTTAATTTTGTTTCTGCAGATAGAACGACGAAGGGAATTCCATGGTATTCATTAAATAAGGCTGCAACACGTACTGGTTTGCCATTGAACACGCCGTCATAATAGAGCTTGTCATTTCCCAGTGGTTTATTAGCGTGTGGCAGTCCGGTATCGCCTGCTACGATCTCCCCACTGGAATCAACTACTGCATAAAATATCTGGTCATAGCCATCGGTAAGAAGAATTTCTTTAGCGACCACGGGTAATTCCAAATGCACACGACCATCCTGCAAATCCACGTGAGCGGCAATAGCCAAGGCAGAGTCCATTAACGCGCGATCATAGGCCACGGTCGCTGCCTGGTGAGCAACAAAATAGGCGACGCCCCCTCCAGACACGAGGATCGCTACCATCAGCGGTAGCAACCCTTGCAGCAGTTTTCGCGCAAGACTGAGTTTCTTAAGTCTCATCAGTTCCCAAACTATAACCAAGACCGCGCACCGTGCGTATGGTCACACCGGATCCTTCCAGTTTTGCGCGTAACCTGGAAATAACTTTCTCCACTGCATTTACTGAATTTATGTCGTCCTGCCAGCCATAGAGCGCTTGCAACAGCTGTTCCTTGGTGACAATACGGCGAGCGCGAATAGCGATATATTCCAATGCTGCCAACTCCTTGACACTTAATTCGAGCGGACGATCATTCACCATGGCACGATGACCGGCAGTCTCAATACGCAATGCACCGATAATTATTTCCGGGTCAGCAATGCCATGACTACGGCGTATCAGGGAACGAATGCGCGCTTCAAGTTCGTTCAGCGCAATCGGTTTGACCACATAGTCGTCCGCCCCCAAATCGAGAAGGCGCACACGTTCGTCCACGGCCTCCCGGGCGGACAAGACCAGTACAGGCACATGTTTGCCAGATGCGCGTAAACGTCGCAGCACTTCCCCTCCATCTGCATCCGGCAGGCCAAGGTCCAGCAACACAACATCATAGTTCTGGCCTGTCAGCCAGTTGTCTGCTTCACGCTTATTTTGAGCCCAATCGATCACGTAGCCTACCTGCTGGAGCGCGCGACAAATTACATCCGCCAGGGGATGGTTATCTTCAACTAACAGCAAGCGCATGAGTGGTCAGGAAATGGTCAGCAAGAGTATTCATGATAGCAACTTCAATTATGGAAGGGTACTAACCCTTAATGCAATCCACCTTATTTATTAATTGTGACTCCCCTCGTGCCGATCGCTCCCAACAATGCTGTGTCCACAAGACTCGCCTTAGTCCCGCTGCTGATATTAACCGCACTGGCAGGTTGCGCTGCAGGCCCCGATTTTAAAAGGCCAGCCGCGCCGACTGCTAAAGGCTATGCTCCTGCCAGCACCATACCCGAAGCGACCGTAGCCACTCCCGTGGTCGCTGGCGAGTCCCAGCGATTTAATCCAGCTTTGGATATCCCGTTTGAGTGGTGGACGCTATTCCAGTCGCCGCAAATTAATTCCATGATGAAGCGCGCATTCGCAGCCCATCCCAGTATAGAGGCAGCGCAAGCCGCCTTGCGTCAGGCTCAGGAGTATGCCGCTGCACAAAATGGGTTTTTCTATCCGACAGTCAACGCAAGCTATACGTCATCCAGAAATAAATTGGCTGGAAACATGGGCAGCAGCGCCCCCGGTTTACAGGGTAACGGTGAATCGATTCAACCTTCCATGGGCCCTGCAAACCCGGTTTATTACAACTTTCATGTTGCGCAATTATCCGTTGGCTATGCGCCGGATGTGTTCGGCCTCAACCGACGGCAAATGGAATCTGCACAAGCGCAGGTTGCCACGCAAAAATTACAACTGGAGGCAACTTATATCACCCTGGCTTCCAATGTGGTTGCTGCGGCCATCCAGGAAGCTTCATTGCGCGCTCAGCTCAAGGCAATGGAAAAAATTGTCGCAAGCAGCCGGGAAACGGCGGGCATATTACGCAACCAGCTCAAGCTGGGTTATGTATCAGGCTTGGAAGTCGCTACCCAGGAATCCGCTCTGGCTTTTGCCCAACAAGCAGTGATTCCATTGCGCAAGCAATTGGAGCAAACGCGTGATCTGATCCGAGCGCTGACAGGCAATTCCCCCGATCAGGATGTGGAAGAAAAATTCGAACTTGCTGAATTGCATTTACCACAGGAATTGCCACTCAGCCTGCCGTCAAAAATTGTTGAGCAACGCCCCGATGTGCGTGCAGCCGAGGAACAATTGCATTTTGCCAGTGCCCAGGCCGGCGTTGCCATCGCCAATACGTTGCCGCAATTTTCTATTACAGCTGCCTTGGGTGGCATGGCATCAGATCCCGGCTGGATGTTCCGCAGCGGTGGCGGCTTCTTTGATTTAACCGCCAATATTGCTTACACGATATTTGATGGCGGAACCTTACGCGCCAAATCGCGCGCCGCCCAACAGGCCTTGATTCAGGCTGGAGCACAATATCGCAGTACCGTGATCACCGCATTGCAAAATGTGGCCGACACCTTGCATCTCATTCAGTCAGATGCTGACGCGCTTAACGCTGCTGCCACTTCCGAAAATGCTGCACAAACCACAGCCCTCATCGCCCGCAAACAATTTGAGGTCGGGTATATCAATTATCAGACCTTGCTCACTGCCGAACAAAACCATCAACTGTCTACGATCAACCTCATCCAGGCGCAAACCAATCGCCTCGGCGATACAGCTGCGCTTTACCAGGCGCTGGGCGGTGGCTGGTGGAATCGTACTGAAGCACCGGCAATGCAAACGACCGAATCACCCGCTTTATAGCCACTTCCCGTGGCATCCGGAGAACATGTCCCATGATTAAATATGAATTACGATTCCGTACCACTGCGATCATCTTGGTAGCAGTGTGTTTCTCCCAGCTTGCTGCCTGCAGCAAAGCGCCTGTCCCTTTACCTGCTGACGAACCGGTTGTATCAGGAAAAACCATACGTTTTCCTGTCGGCTCATCGACAGCGCAACGTTTGCTCACTGCACCAGTCAGGCCCGCACAAAAAAATGTACTCAGCCTACCCGCCCGTATCGTCTGGGACGAAGATCATACAATCCGGATTACCTCTCCTATAGCGGGGCGTATAGACCAGAACCTGGTACAGATAGGTTCTTCTGTCAGGCCTAACCAGCCTCTGGCTTACCTGAATTCGCCCGAACTCGGAAGCGCTCAATCAGACTCGACGCGCGCGCAGGCTGATCTCTCACAAGCCGAACGCAACTTGGTGCGTATCAAGGAATTACTGGCTGTAAATGGTGTTGCAGGTAAAGATATGGAACAGGCGCAGGTCGATCTGGAGCGTGCCCGCGCCGAGGCTGAACGTACCAGCTTGCGGCTAAAATCATTGGGCGCGGCCAGCACTGTGGATCAACGTTTTGTTCTCCGTAGCCCCATTGCCGGTGTAGTGGTCGAGCGCAACACCAATTCCGGCATGGAGGTGCGTCCCGACCAATCTAGCGCCCCACTGTTCGTAGTGACCGACCCGAGTTATTTGTGGTGCTGGATCGATGCACCTGAGCGGGTACTCAATCAGCTGCATCCCGGCATGAAGGTGATTTTACGCGCCAGTGCGTGGCCAGAAGAAACATTCAAAGCGCAAATTGATTTTGTCAGCGATGCGCTGGATCCCATCAGTCGCACCATTAAATTACGGGCCCGATTGCATAACCCTATGCGACACCTTAAAGGGGAAATGTATGTGACCGCCGAGTTGGCTAGTCAAACGCAAGGAGTGCTGGACGTGCCGGCCAAGGCTGTGTTCCTGAATAATCATGAGCAGCAGGTTTTCATCAAGAGCGCGGAAGGACAGTTTATTCTCAGGACGATAGTGCCAGTAGCCAGCAGCGACCAGTGGGTATCAATCGTGCAAGGGTTGAATAAAGGCGACGAAGTGGTAGTCGACGGAGCGCTCTACTTACAGAAATTGTTCGATGAAAATTCGCAGAGCCAGGCGAGTGTGCAGCCGCCAGCCGCGTTAGTAAAACTTTCCGCCCAGTAAGCAGGGAAACTAACGTGATCAATCGAATCGTCCGTTTCGCCCTGACTCAGCCAATATTTGTGTTGTTGGGTACAGTATTTTTTATATTGGGTGGCATCCTTGCTTTCAATAATTTACCCATTGAGGCTTTTCCTGATGTGTCAGACATCCAGGTAAATGTAGTTGCACAGTATCCGGGACATGCCGCTGAGGAAGTAGAAAAACAGGTCACCATTCCCATTGAAGTCGCCATGTCAGGCATGCCGAACACGGTACGCATGTTCACCCATACCCAGTTTGGGCTATCGTTCATGATGATCACGTTCAATGACAAGACCAATGACAAGGAAGCGCGTCAGCAGGTGTTTGAGCGGCTCCGCGGCATTGATTTACCGCCAGGGGTAGAGCCTGATGTCGAGCCGTTATCAACTTCGATCGGCGAGATTTTTCGTTTTCGTGTTCAAGGCGACCATCTGAATTCGCGTCAGCTACGCGAGATCGAGGAATGGGTGGTGGAAAAAGCACTTAAAAAAGTACCGGGCGTTGCCGACGTTGTGTCGATGGGTGGTGCTATCAAGCAATATGAAGTTAATCCAGACTTGGCGCGTATGCGTGATGCAAAGCTCACACTTAGTCAATTGTTTGGCGCACTGTCACGCGCCAATGCAAATGCTGGCGGGGGCGCAGTAGAACAAGGTCGCCAACAGTTTCTGGTTCGCTCACTGGGCTTGTTCAAAACATCGGCCGATATTGAACGGGTGGTGGTTGGCGATAACGGCAAGGGCGTACCGATTCTGGTGCGCGATGTAGCCAGTGTGAACGAGGCTAATGCGCCGGTTCAAGGCTTGGTCGGGCAAGACAATTCTGACGATATCGTCAACGGTCTGGTGCTAATGCGTAAGGGAGACAATCCTTCTGAAGTATTGAAAGGTATAAAGCGGACTGTTGCCGAATTAAATGCTCACGGCTTACCGGTGGGTGTGCAGCTCAAGCCCTATTACGATAGGCAATGGCTGATCGACAAGACCTTGCACACCGTGTTCGGCAATTTGCTGGAAGGGGCATTGCTGGTCACCGTCGTACTTCTGTTGTTTCTGGGCAACCTGCGCGCCGCGTTAATTGTGGCGAGTATCATTCCTTTGGCCGTGCTATCCACTTTTATTGGACTCACATTCCTCGGGATGCCAGCCAACTTGCTGTCCCTGGGGGCGATGGACTTTGGCATCATCGTCGACGGCGCGGTGATTGTGGTAGAAAACGTATTTTTGCGACTGGGTAGTTTGAGTGATGAAGCCCAGCAAGATTTGAAGCAACGGATGCGCACCATATACGAGGCGGTGATCGAAGTAGGACGACCTACCTTGTTTTCGATGCTGGTAATTATCGCGGCACACATTCCTATCTTCACCCTGCAACGCGCCGAAGGTCGTATCTTTGCCCCTATGGCGTTTTCGGTCACCTCGGCGCTGATAGGCTCGCTGATTCTATCGCTTACGCTGGTGCCGTTACTGTGCCTGTGGTTGTTACGTGACCGCATACCGCACCACGATAACCGTTTGTTGTTATGGTTCAAGAGACTCTATGAACCGGCATTCAAATGGGCAGTGGCTCGCCCCGGCAAGGTGATCAGTGTAGCGCTATTGTTATTGGTGGCAGCGCTTGCTTTGGGCAGCCGACTCGGTACTGAATTTCTTCCTGAACTCGACGAAGGATCGATCTGGGTCAACGTGTCCTTACCTCCCTCTGTCTCACAGGCCGAAGCTAACCTGGCGGCGCACCGTATTCGAGCAGCCTTGCACAGTGTTCCGGAGGTCAACACGGTGATATCCAAGTTCGGTCGGCCCGATGACGGAACTGATCCCAAGATATTTAATTCAGGCGAATTTTTTGTGGAGCTCAAGCCTGAGTCATCCTGGCGTTCGGGTTTGGACAAGGCGCATATTATTGAGCAGATGGATCACGCGGTTTCTGCATTACCTGGCATTGAAACTTCCTTTTCTCAGCCCATTCGCGACAACGTATTGGAGAGTATTTCTCAAATCGACGGGCAAATCGTCATCAAAGTCCATGGGGATGATTTGACCCAGTTGCGCGCCATTGGCCGTTCTATCGTCGGACAAGTTTCCAGCGTGCCTGGCGTTTCGCGAGCGTACATCGATCGGGACGGTGAATTACCGCAACAGGTCATCAATATCGACCGGGATGCGGCTGCCCGTTATGGTATCAACGTAGGTGACATACAGGACACCATAGAATCTGCACTGGCTGGAAAGGCTACGACAGAATTATGGGAAGGCGAGCGGCATTTCTCGGTGGTCGTGCGTTTGAGTGAACCACAGCGTGCGCTCGACAAGCTGGGTAGCTTGCTGATAGCCGCGCCCAGCGGAGCGCAAGTTCCTCTCAATGAACTTGCCCATTTTAAACAAACCCTCGGCGCACTGGACATTGCCCGGGAGAATGGACAGCGCGTAGTTTCTATCGGTATTTTTATTCAAGGGCGCGACATGGGTAGTGTGGTGACCGACATGAAATCGCGGGTCGAGTCAAATGTCAAAATCCCCAATGATGTAACCATAAGCTGGTCGGGCGAATTCGAGAATCAGGAACGTGCGATGGCACGCCTGGCGGTGGTAGTACCCTTATCTATTCTGCTTATTTTTGTTTTGCTGTTTGATGCCTTCGGCTCATTCAGAAGCGCACTGCTGATAGTGGCCAACATCCCGTTTGCATTGATAGGCGGTATCGTGGCGTTATTTGTCACCGGCATACCCTTATCGGTCTCTGCTGCCATCGGATTCATCGCGCTGTTCGGCCAGGCGGTACTGAACGGTGTCGTGATGGTGTCGGTATTTAACCAGCTGATCGAAGCCGGCCATACGCCTGAGCAAGCCGTGCATAAAGGCGCCATGTCACGCTTGCGCACTGTACTGATGACCGGCTTGCTAGCGATGTTTGGCCTTTTACCAATGGCACTGTCACATAGCATCGGCGCGGAGACGCAGCGGCCACTCGCGGTAGTAGTGATCGGCGGCCTTATTAGCGCCACACTATTAACACTATTGGTGCTTCCATCGGCATATTTGTGGACCGTAAAACGCTATGGCACTCTTAAAAATTCGGCTCATGACCGCGCGCTTGTCATTGAATAGGCCAGCTTGTTAATTGAAGAGGCGCATTTCCTGAATGCGCCCAGCGTCTATCTGCTCCTGCCGCTGCGAAAGTACGCAGTGTTAGCGTAATACGCCGCATTATCGTTGTCTGCCGCCCATCCCGGCACGCCCAGCAAGGGCACGGGAGAAAGCTCGCGGGTGCTGCGGCAATGTACGGGCACGGCCAGATATTCCGCCAGAAGATTATCCAGGTGCGCTAACTGCTGCGACGGCGACCATGAAAAAAATTGCTGCTCCACCGCCAGCAGCAACCCCTGCCCGGTCATGCCGACATAGGGTTGCAGTGCTTTCTCATAGAGACCGTGGCCGATCAGATAAAACCCCATGCTTGCCCTCACCTGTTCACGTCGTTGCCAGAACAATTCCTTCCACTGGAAATCGCGCAGCAGTGAGGCCAATTCCACATCGGCATACACGACGATCACGCCGGATTCATCCAGCAGCGTATTCACGTCACGCACGGCACCGCGTGCTGTATTACCTGACTCCCTCTCTTCCCTGAGCGCATGATAATGGCGCCCATTAAGGACAGCTTTGGATTTAGGGAAGGTCAACCAGACCAGCGCATTGAACAAATCATGCCAATTGTTTGCGCGCATTTGCACCTCGCCGCTGAGATAACAGCGCGGCTCGTATTGCGCTTCAAAGG
>JANYHX010000136.1 GCA_025362155.1 Gallionella sp.
GTGGTCGCGTGGCTGGTATAACAGAAACGATATGCTGGTAATACGCTCGCTGATTTTTCTGCTGCTGCAAATCATTATCACGCCGATTTTTGCGATGTTCGCACTGATGTCTTTTCCGCTCGCCCGGCTCACGCGCTATCGCATTATTTCGCAGTGGGCGAAAATGATGCTGCCGATACTGCGGGTGGTTTGCGGTATACGTCATGAGGTGCGTGGCATTGAAAATTTACCCAAGCAGCCGTGCATTGTCATGTGCAAACATCAATCGGCCTGGGAAACACTGGCACTGCAAAAAATATTTCCGCCACAAGTGTGGGTATTGAAGCGCGAGCTGCTATGGCTCCCATTTTTTGGCTGGACTTTGGCCCTGACCAGCCCTATCGCCATCAAACGCAGCGATGGCAGAGGGGCAATGAAGCAATTATTAAAGCAGGGCAAAGAAAGACTCGCGCAAGGTTTTTGCGTGGTGGTGTTCCCGGAAGGCACGCGCATTCCTTTTGGTCAGCGCGGAAAATATAAAATCGGCGGAGCCATGCTGGCGGCAAGTAGCGGCGTGCCGGTGATCCCGGTAGCACACAACGCCGGAAGGTTATGGGGGCGGCATGCGTTCAGCAAGCACCCCGGCCTGATTACCATGAGTATCGGTGCGCCTATCGAGACCAAGGGACTGAAGGCGGAAGAAATCAATCGGCGCGTGGAGGCGTGGATAGAAAATGAAATTCAGAATCTTGCGCACTGATGCTTAAGCGATTGCGCAATTTGGTCGTACCGCCCAGCGTTGAACAACGCGCCGCGCTCCTCGTCGGCAAACACATCACCTATACCTTGAAGCGCAGCGGCAAACGCCGCAGTATTGGCCTGCGTATTGATGATCGCGGCCTGACGGTGAGTATGCCGCTGCGCGCCTCGGAGAAATGGCTGCACAGCGTGTTACAGGACAAGGCCCTCTGGGTAGTGGAAAAGCTCGAAGGTTGGCAGACGCACATCCAGCCATTAATCCGCTGGCAAGACGGTGAAAAGATCGACTATTTGGGCGACCTGCTGGTGTTGCGGGTAGAGCAGAGCTTATTTGCTGCGCCTCCGGCAGCGCGTGGCGGGGAGCTACGGGTGTTCGTCTGGAATGGCAGCCAGGCAACGTCTCTGGAAAAGACAGTGTCCTGCTGGTATAAGCAGCAAGCCGAACAATTTTTTATGCAGCGCGTGGCATATTACGCACCGTTGCTGAAGGTGGCGCCGCGTTCCGTCAAACTTTCCGAAGCAAAAGCTCAATGGGGCAGTTGCACTGCGAATGGCTCGGTGCGGCTGAATGTGCAGCTGATCAAACTGCCCCCGCGTCTGATTGATTATGTGGTGGTGCATGAACTGGCACATCTGCGCGAGCTAAATCATTCCGCAGCATTTTGGCAGGTAGTGGAAAGTGTCTGCCCGGACTATGCGGACTTGCGCGCTGAACTTAAGGCGATTGCTATCCGATGACTTATAATCCGGCCAATAAATTTCAGGTATAAAACATGCGCGCTGACAAGCCAGATAAAAATGTGTGCATTGCTGCCATTTTAATTTTATTGCTGACCGGTTGCGGACACAAAGGGCCGCTTATGCTGCCTGTGGCTCACGTTAAAACAAACAGCCCGCCAACACCTGGCTCACACAATCCAGACTTGCCTTCACAAAATCCAGGTTTACCCGCCTCTCAGCCAAACAAATAGCATGAGCAATTACTTTCATTATTTAAACGACACGCTGCATGTCGAGCAAGTGCCGCTGGCAGATATTGCCGCACAGTTTGGAACACCCTGTTATGTGTATTCCTTGGCGGCGCTGACAAATAGCATGCGCCAATTTACTGCTGCGTTGCAGGGACGGGAACACCTGATTTGCTATGCGGTAAAAGCCAATTCCAATCTGGCGGTCTTGAATGTGTTCGCGCGCCTCGGCGCCGGCTTCGACATTGTGTCCGGCGGTGAATTACAACGCGTACTGGCGGCGGGTGGCGACGCGCGCAAAGTGGTGTTCTCCGGTGTAGGCAAGACGGTTGCAGAAATGCGCATGGCACTAGCTGCGAATATTCTGTGTTTCAACGTCGAGTCGGCTGCCGAGATTGATCGCCTAAATGAAGTAGCTGCAGATATGAATAAAATTGCGGCGATCAGTCTGCGCGTGAACCCAGATGTGGATGCAAAGACACACCCCTATATTTCCACGGGTTTGAAGCAGAACAAATTCGGCGTGGCTTACACAGAAGCCACTGCGCTCTACCGTAAAGCGAAGAGTTTGCCGCATCTGCGCATCGCAGGCATGGACTGCCATATCGGCTCGCAACTCACCGAGACTGGGCCATTCGTCGCCGCAGCCGAGAAAGTGTTAGCGCTGGTAGATACTTTGGGTGATGAGGGGATTCATCTGGAACATCTTGATCTGGGGGGTGGACTAGGCATTCGATATATCGATGAAACACCTCCGGCAATTGCAGACTATGTGGTTGCCTTATTGGCTGTGCTGCGCGGACGCAGCGAGAAGCTGATTCTCGAGCCAGGACGTGTTTTGGTTGGCAATGCAGGGGTATTGTTGACACGCGTGGAGTACCTCAAGCATGGTGAAGAGAAAAATTTTGCCATCGTAGATGCCGCGATGAACGATCTGATGCGTCCGGCTTTATACAATGCGTATCACGATATTTTGCCGGTAAGGCGAGAAAATCACGCAACGCAAAACTACGAAGTGGTCGGCCCGATCTGCGAGACAGGTGACTTCATCGCTCATGCGCGCGACTTGTCGATAGCGCCACAATCCTTGCTGGCTGTGCTTTCTGCAGGGGCATATGGAATGAGCATGAGCTCCAATTACAACACTCGGCCGCGTGCTGCCGAGGTGATTGTGGATGGCAATGTTGTGCATCTGGTGCGGGAACGGGAGACCGTGTTGCAGTTGTATGCCGGGGAAAAGATAATCGCATCTCTGTTGTAATTTCCACAAAACTTCTCACGAAATTTGTTGCACGTTTTTTTAAACGTCGCTACAGTACCGATGCCGCAAACGTCTGTAGAGCGTTTGGGTATGTAGTGAGTCGTAGTGAATGTTCTAAAATTTTTATGGAGAATGAAAATGGCAACATCAAAAACGCCCGCAACAAAAAAACCCGCAGCGAAAAAAGCAGCTACCAAAAAGCCCGCAGTTAAAAAAGCAGTCGCTAAAAAGCCAGCCGCTAAAAAAGCGGTAGCCAAGAAGCCAGCTGCCAAAAAAACAGTAGCCAAGAAGGCACCAGCCAAGAAGGCCGCTGCTAAAAAGCCAGCTGCCAAAAAAGCTGTAGTCAAGAAGCCAGCTGCCAAGTCAGCCGGCAAAGGTATTCTGGGCGCATAGTTTGCCTCGCAAGGGGCGCGGTCTGCTTCCTCGCCCTTTTTAGTTTTCTCGGAAGGTGTTCACAATTAACTCGTGCTTCAGCGCGGGGTGCTGCTTCTTTCCCCTCTTGAAATGCCGCTATAAATTGATTTCGCTTAAATCCCACCTGGGAATTTGTCGATTTTCTCAAGAGAATATTCAATCCAGTTCCACACAATTTTTTAAATCAGAAAAATTGTCGCTAATCCCAAAAAGATGAAAAATCCGCCGCTGTCAGTAATCGCGGTGATCATTACACTGGATCCGATGGCCGGGTCACGCCCAAGCTTTTGCAGGATAAGCGGAATAGCCAATCCGACAGTCGCGCCCACTAACAGGTTCAGCACCATCGCACTGGTCATCACGAGGCCTAGCGGTATGCTGTGATACAGGAGGTAAGCAAATAATCCCGCTACTCCACCCCATACCAAACCGTTCAGAGCGCTGATGGCCAACTCCTTCATCAATAATCTGCGCGCATTGTCATGGGTGATTTGACCCAACGCCAATGAACGAATAATGATGGTGGTAGTTTGATTCGCAGAATTGCCTGCGATACCCGCAACGATGGGCATCAACGTGGCCAGTGCGACGAATTTTTCAATGGTGCCCTCGAAACCACCGATTACCCGCGAGGCAAAAAATGCGGTGCAAAGATTTAGTGCCAGCCATGTCCAGCGGTTCTGCGCGCTTTTCCATACTGAGGCAAAAATATCTTCTTCTTCGCGCAAGCCCACCTGATTTAACAAATCGCTTTCCGATTCGGTGCGGATAAAATCCACCACCACGTTCACCGTTACCCGGCCAACCAATTTGCCCTCCTCGTCCACTACCGGTGCAGACACCAGATCGTAACGTTCAAAAGCCTGCGCAGCTTGCTCAGCTTTGTCTTCGGGATGTAGTTGTATGGTATCGGTGATCATCACCTTGCTGACGATCACTTCCGGCTCGTTTACGACAATTCGGTTGAGCGGTAGCACGCCAATAAAGAGGTCATTACGATCGACCACGAACAACTGATCGGTATGGTCTGGAAGTTCATCAAAACGGCGCAAATAGCGCGACACTACCTCAAGGGAGATATCACCGCGAATATGGATCATATTGAAATCCATTAGCGCACCCACTGAGTCCTGCGCATAAGAGATCGCTGCACGCAGCTGCTCCCGTTCTTCAATAGACAATGACTTGAATACATCGCGCAGCACATTCTGCGGCAGGTCTGGAGCGAGGTCGGCAATTTCATCCGCATCAAGCTGCCCGGCTGCGGCACTGAGCTCTTCGCGGTTCATGGTGGCAATCAATGATTCGCGCACCGATTCAGAAACTTCAATCAGAATTTCGCCATCACGTTCCGACTTGACCAAGTCCCATACCAGCAAGCGCTGCTCTATCGGCAAGGCTTCCAGAATGTAGGCTACATCCGCCGAGTGCAGGCTATCCAGCTTGCGACGCAGCTCGGCAAGATGTTGCTTGTGTACCAACGTGTCAAGCAATGCGTGACGATCTCCGCGCGGCAATTCCTGACGATGAATGACATCTTCCAGCAACGCGTGTTTGTGCAGCAGCGCTTCCACCTGCTTGAGGTGTTCCTGCACATTTTCGGTGTAGTGTGGTTCCTGGTTAGTATCGGTCATCGCACATCCCAATAAATCGCGGGCTATTGTAAAGAAAACATCGCATGAGTGCTCAGGGAATTTCCGCGTCGTCCATGCGCGCCATAATGATATCGGTCTTGCGCAACAGGCCGCGAGCTTCGCGGTGTTTATCGTAGTAGCGCGGGTTAGGCACCATCGCTGCGAGCGTCGCGGCCTGGCTGGGCGAAAGTTGTGCCGCGTTCACCTGAAAATAATGGTGCGCTGCCGCTTCCGCACCGAACACGCCATTCCCCCACTCAATAACATTGAGATAAATCTCGAAGATACGTTGCTTATCCATCACTATTTCCAGCATCAAGGTAATCGCCGCCTCTTCGAGCTTGCGCCAGGGTGTGCGCTTGGTGGAGAGAAATAGATTCTTGGCGAGTTGCTGGCTGATGGTGGAACCGCCCGCGACGATCTTGCCCCGCTTGAGATTTTTTGCGTAAGCTTTTTGTATGCCTTCCCAGTCGAAGCCCTCGTGGTCGACAAAATTGGCGTCTTCTGCGGCGATCAGCGCGCGCTTCAGGTGATTGGAAATTTTGGCGTACGGAACCCACCGTTGTTGAAGCGCCGCATCAGGATTTTTGTCCTGCATCATCTCTAGGCGCGTTTCCATGAATGCGCTACTGGCAGGATTGAATTTCACCCACCAGCAGATGTGCGCGAACAGCCACACTTGATACAGGAACAGCAACGCAAAAAATATTGCCACGCTGCGCCAGATCCAGCGCCATAGCCAGCCCTGTATTTTTTTCATTGTTGCTGGTCCTTCGACACGCTCATAACCAGCGACTTGGCTATCGTCTTTTGATTGCCTAGTCGAATGGCTAGCAGTTTCATCAGGACAGGCGTAATGCGGTGATGACAGGCGCAGTCTCCGGACGTACGCCGCGCCAGATGAAAAATGATTCGGCGGCTTGTTCGACCAACATTCCGAGACCATCAGAAATTTTCATGTGATTGTCGTTTGCGAATCTTCGAAATTTTGTTTCTCGGCTATAAACCATTTCATAAGCCATTCCATTTTCCGCAAGTATTGTTCCGCGCAAATCCGGAGGATCATCATCGCTAAGCCCGCTGGAAGTAGCGTTGATGAGCATATTGAATTGTTGTTTACTTGACTTTAATTCTTCGTAGGTGGTGGCGGTGATGTCACCTTGTGTAGCAAAGGTCTGGAACAGTTGCTGTGCTTTGCTCGGCGTGCGATTAACGACAGTTAATTTCGCTCCTGCGCCCAATAACGGCAATACCACGCCATATGCGGCGCCTCCTGCCCCCATCAGTAATACTCGACGCTCTTTCAGGAAGAATTTATGATTTTTTTGGATGTCGCATACCAACCCGGCACCATCGGTGTTGTCGCCATCAATCGTGCCACCTTCAAATTTTAAAGTATTCACTGCTTGCGCACCTTTCGCACGGTCAGTGAGATGGTGTTTCGCAATCCCGAATGCTTCGAACTTAAATGGCACCGTAACATTACAACCTTTAAAACCTTCCTTGCGTAATTGTTCTACCGTCTCGGCAAAGCCGTCCAGCGGCGCGAGTATGGCCTCATAGCTGATGTCTTGCCCAGTCTGCTCGGCAAACATTTTATGAATTTGCGGCGACTTGCTGTGTGATACTGGATTACCGATAACGGCGTAACGATCAGTCATTTGGGGAGGTGCGCTTAAATTTCATTGCGCGCATTGTAAAGAGTAAACTCTGAATAAAGAAGCTGTTGTCTTCCGCCAATACATATTGCGCTGATGATTAATTTTCAAGAACTCGTAGGGCGATATTAACCCAAGCCCATAGTGAGGTCGCTCGGTATTAAACCGGATCAGATAATCGAGCAGCTTCTCGTTGAACAAATGCTCTTCTCTGTAGGGCATGCGATAGAGGACGAAAGCGCGCAGAAAAGATATTTCAGCTATCTTGCTTACGGATGGTCTTGGTGATCGAACGTCGGTGTGAGAAAAATCCCCCTGTCAGGCTGCAGGCATAACAGGATGTTCGTCAATAGCTCTGTTGGTTAATCGGCCACAGGCAATCGAATCGTGTACTGCCCCGATTTTTCATCGCGTACTACCATCAGCAGTTTGTGCCGCTGTGCATCCTCGACTAAATCCTTGAACGAGCGATAACCATAATACGATTCGGTAAAACCTGGCCTGCGGCGCTGCATGGTGGTTTTGACCATAGAGCCCCATATTTTTTCATCCGAGCCGCGTTCGGCGATTAATGCCTCAACAGTTTCGACGATGAAGTCGAGTGCTTCCTGGCGCTTGTCGTCCTCTATTTTGGCTGCGGGGAGTTTACCCTTGCCTGCTACCGTTTTCACCGGGACATTTTTCTCGGCGCGCTTTTGCTTGGCCTCCTGCGCGCGCACCAAATCATCGTAAAAAATAAACTCGTCACAGTTGGCACTCAGCAAATCCGAGGTTGAATCCTTTACGCCGATGCCAATCACGTATTTATTGTTTTCGCGCAGCTTGGAAACGAGCGGCGAGAAATCCGAGTCGCCGCTGATAATCACAAAGGTATCCACATGAGCTTTGGTATAGCAGAGGTCGAGCGCGTCCACGACCATACGGATGTCGGCGGAATTTTTGCCTGACTGGCGCACATGCGGGATTTCAATTAATTCAAATGCCGCTTCGTGCATGGTTGCCTTGAATTCCTTGTAGCGGTCCCAGTCGCAATAGGCCTTTTTGACCACGATGCTGCCTTTGAGCAGCAGGCGTTCCAGCACTTTTTTGATGTCAAATTGCGCATATTTGGCATCGCGCACGCCCAGCGCCACGTTCTCGAAATCACAGAACAATGCCATATTGGTAATTTCAGGTTGAGCGGCCATTTTGGTCTCCGTTATTTTTATCTTGCTTAACAGGTACTACAAAACCTTGCCGGGATTCATCAAGCCTTTTGGGTCGAGCGCCTGCTTGATGGTGCGCATCAATTCCAATTCCAGCGGGTCTTTGTAAGCGCGGATGGTATCGCGTTTGAGTTGCCCAAGGCCATGCTCGGCGCTGATGCTGCCATCGAGTTCACGCACGACTGCATAAACCAGATTGTTCACAGCGTCTTCATGGTGAGCGATGAA
>JANYHX010000180.1 GCA_025362155.1 Gallionella sp.
GTAAATTCTTGTGCGGTCAGGTCGGCACTCGCATCGCCGCTGGCTTTTACTATTAAGCTGCTTATATCCAATACGGAGCCGTTGGCTTGCAATTCCATAGCTTGCAATTGATATTTTTTCTTGTCCAGATCGAAGGTCAGCGTAGTCTTGAGTTGCGCGCTCACATCCAGTTTGGGCTGATTGGCCTGTATGCGAGCCGATAAATCTATCTTGCTCGGCATGCCGATAGCGAGGCGCCCCGACTTGAGATTCATATCCTTGATGGTGTATTGCGCGCCGCTGCCTTCATCGACATAACTGAAATTGGATTTTCCCACGGATATCGAAGCAATGTCGAAAGTGGCTGCCGAGCTGGTAACCGGCTTCTGCTCCAGGGGTTGTTTTTGTGGTGATGGGCCCAGCAGGTCATCGATGTTGGTCGTGCCGTCTTTGTGCCTGATCAGATTAGCATTCAGGCCGCTGATCGCTATCTCTTTCACCACTATCTGCTTGCGCAACAATGGCATAAGTGCGAGCGAGACACGCGCGGAATCGATCACCACAAATTCCTTATCGCTCCTGAATTCGGATAGCGATATTTTATTCACACTCGCGCCGATGTTTGGATAAAACGATAACTTGATGTCGCCGTCCAAATGTAGACTGCGTTGGCTACTGTCTTTTACTGCCTTGATGATTTCTGCTTTATAGTCATTTGGATTAAAGGTTGCCGCCACATAAACAACCCCCGCCAGCACAATGCCCACTATTCCGCTGGTACCCAACAAACCGTAATTAAGGATTTTGTTCATGTGTGTGCCCCACCAAATAAATGCAAGGTGATTATAAAGGATAGATGTCCATAGGCATCGCTAATGCCTTTTATATCCCAAATATGTTGGGGCAGGACAAAGAATTTTGTGTGGGCTGGGGAAGGTTCCTCAGCAAGAATTACGGAAGGAAACCTACCATGTGAGGCACACTTTTCTTGCTCTGCAAATCGCCTCTTTTTAATCAGAAGCACCATTACAGAGCGCGGAAATGCTAGGGCATAACCGAATCGATCACAATATTCAAATTTGTAGTGCCCGGTTTAATGGCCCCAGTCAAACCTTGAAGATCGCCTGATTGCGCCATGGGCGTACCGGACTTTGAGACGCGTGCCACCACTACTACCTGCGGGAAACCGGAGAGTTTCAATTGCGGCTGCATGGCCATACTGTCATCAAGCGTAAATTTCAACGGCAAATCTTTCACCTGTTTGCGCAACACCGCCAGCGGCATTTTCGGCCCTTGCGCGGCACGCGCCAAGATGAATACGATATCGGTCGGCACCACTTTTCCTGCCAATGCCGGACTCAACGAAACGTTTCCGGTAATGGCGGCAGCTGAGTTTTCATCTGATTTTTCAGGAGCTTTGTTTGACGATAATTCTGCCAGCTTTTCCTTGCCGCCGGGTTGTGCGACCAGCAGAACACTGGCTTGCTTGATGCCGCCCCGGTAAACCTGAACATCCGGGGAATTCGGCTCGAGTTGGTCGATCAGCGTTTGCCAGCGGGCAATCGCAGTGGCATAGTCGCTACGCTCCATCGCTGCGGAGCCAGACAGCGCCAAGGCTGTGGTGTTGTTAGCGTCCAATTCCAAGGCTTTGTTTAACAGTTTGGTTACTTCCTCATTTTGCAGGGTTTGGCCATGCGCCATCGCATAAACATCGGCATAATTTGCCCAGAGTTGAGCCTCATTTGGCACCAGGACTACTAGGTGCTCATAGGCTGCGATGGCTTCTGGATAACGCTTCAGTTCGGTGTAAGAGCGTGCCAGCATCCACCAGTCCTTCGGATTCTTGGCGAGGCGCTTCACTTTCTTTTCCAGTCTTTGCAACGCTTCATCCGAATGAATAACGCCATTGTCATCGGCTACGATCATTTCCTGCGGCACAAGTGCCTCGGTATTACCCAGTGTCAAATAAAGCAGTACGCTGAATAACGGCAGTATCACTACCAATATGATTGCCAGCATTTTCGCCGGGTTACGCGGCGGTCTTACCGGATGTTCAGTGATTTTGACTTCTTCTACCAAGCGTGATTGCAATTCACTCTTGCCCTGTTCGTAAGCGTCCTGAGTCAGTAAGCCATTCCGCAGATCCACTTCAAGCTCAGTCGCCTGGTCGCGCAGAATTCCCAAATTCGCCGCATCTCTTAATACATCATTATTAGATGAGGCTTTCCGCCACAACGGCAAGGCAACAAAAAGTGCTGCGATCAGCAATAATGCTGCGCAGAGTGTCCAGAATAAAATCATGTCTCTAAATCTTTCAGGGAGTCTTTCG
>JANYHX010000207.1 GCA_025362155.1 Gallionella sp.
TGCGGTTAGTGCGTTCCGTTCAATAACTGCTTAAGGATGAGGTGGTAAATTTCGATAGCTTGCGGAGAATTTCCCCAGCCGTGCATTGATTTCCTTTATCCTTGCATTGACAAACAGTGCCGCGGCTTTTAACGTATCGGACGTTATTAAATTTGGGGGCCGCGATGTTTTTTTCACGCTGTTTTTTCCTATTGGCGACGCTAATGATCATCGGGCTATCTGACGGCGCTTATGCCTCCCAGCATCTTCATGGGTTCGTCACTAAAGCCGATAGGTTACTGCAAGGTACCTGGTACAGCTCTGAAGGAGCCATTACCTTCAAAACCAACGGTACAGTCCATTATCATGGGAAAAGATACTTCTATGCCGTTTCCAACGGAGGCTTGATTCAGCTGAGCGGGAAGCACCGCTCGAATGCGATTCCTTATCAGCTTGCCGGGGGTAAGCTTACCTTGATGGAAAACGGAGAAGAGGTGGTTTACACCCATAAGCGACCACGAAGGAAATGATCTCTAGGGAAACGCGGATTTTATCGCTGAAGCCGCGCTAGCGGCGTTGCAACAGCGCTCAAAATCCTCGTGTACATTTAGTACACTCCGGTTTTTCGCCCTGTTGCGCCTTGCTATCATCGGCTTGATCGAATAAATCTGCGTTTTCCTAGTATTCCGGTACCAACCCGATTTCAATGCCCAATATCCATCGGATTTAACACTCAACGGGCCTTGCGTATTCCGGGGCGCACTCCAGGCTTGGGTGAAAACAAGGCCGGTTGGGGCATGGCTTGATGACGTGCAGCTTCAGACAGATGTTGTTGTTCGGCAGTCTTTTGCGGGGGGCGTGGCTTGGCACTTGGTTGCCCGTTCCTTGGCTGCTGCTCACGTTGCTGCGGATTGCGGGGACGTTGATCACGTTGTTGCGGGTTACCTGGACTATGTTTTTGACCCTGACTGTTACGCGCTTGCCCTTCACGCGATGGCTGTTGGCGATTTCCTGTTGCTGAGGTGCGCGGCCCGTTATTTCGTCTCTGTCCGTGTCCCTGTCGTGGCGGACGCGGAGCTTCGACAGGCAGATTGGTCGGTGGCACAAAGCTGTCTATTTCGACTACCGGAATCTCGCGCTTAATCAGCCGCTCAATGTCCCTGAGAAACTGCGATTCTTCCTTGTCCACCAGCGAGATTGCCGCGCCGCTGCTGCCTGCGCGTCCGGTACGGCCAATGCGATGCACATAATCTTCCGGCACATTCGGCAATTCAAAATTCACCACATGGGGCAATTGGTCAATATCCAGACCACGGGCGGCGATGTCGGTAGCGACCAGCACCGGCATCGTGCCGTCCTTGAATTGCGCCAAGGCTTTGGTGCGCGCCGGTTGGCTTTTGTTACCGTGGATTGCGGCGGCAGGAATGCCGTCGGCGATCAATTTTTCCGTCAGCCGGTTCGCGCCGTGTTTAGTACGAGTGAACACCAGCACCTGCTTCCAGTCATGATGCTTGATCAGATGCGAGAGCAAATGGCTCTTGAGGCGTTGCGGCACCAGATGAACGCTTTGTGAAATCAGTTCCACAGTGGAGTTACGGCGCGCTACTTCGACATAGCCGGGGTTGTGCAGTAGCCCGTCGGACAGCGTTTTGATCTCGTCAGAAAAGGTTGCCGAAAACAGCAGGTTCTGGCGTTGCTTGGGCAGTAGCGCGAGGATTTTTTTAATGTCGCGGATGAAGCCCATGTCTAGCATGCGATCCGCTTCGTCCAGCACCAGTATCTCCACGGCGGAAAGATCCAGCGTTTTTTGCCCAACGTGATCGAGCAACCGTCCGGGTGTGGCCACGAGAATATCCACCTGGCCGCGCAAAGATTTCATTTGCGGATTGATGTTCACGCCGCCAAACATCACCATCGATTTCAGCGGCAGATACTTGCCATAGGTCTGCACCGATTCTTCCACCTGTGCTGCAAGTTCGCGCGTCGGGACGAGGATCAGACAACGCGGACGACCGGGGCGAGGATTTGCAGCGGGTTTTGCAGAGAGCAGATGCAAAATCGGCAGCGTGAAGCCAGCGGTTTTGCCCGTGCCGGTTTGCGCACCCGCGAGTAAATCGCCGCCGGCCAATACCAGCGGAATGGCCTGTGCTTGTACTGGTGTAGGTGTTGTGTAACCTGCATCGGCTATCGCACGCATCAGGGGTTGTGCCAGATTTAAACTGGCGAAAGTAATTTCATTGGACGTGCTGATATTTTCCGGCAAAGCTAGGCTCCTGCGACGGCCTGCTGCTCAAAGAGCTGCACCAATCAAGGCAGACGAATAATTGATCGAAGAGATCGGAGTGAATTATAGAGACCGCTACGCTGATTGGTTTGGCGCAGGGTGGTTTGCATTATACCGTACTGGGCATTTCATATGAACGAAAATAGGCTTAATTCAAAAAACCGCTCAGGCAGACCGCTTTATTTGGCATCCTTGGCACATCTGAACCCCAAATCTATCAAAGTACTATCCGGGGGAAGGTGAGCACGCTTGGCCGCACGGAACATCAGACTGAGCGCATCATAATGTCCGGAGCTGGTGATGCCACCGCGGGTCACCCGTTGGGTTTTGCCATAATACTGGTTATCAGATGGCGGAGCACCCGGATAGGCATCATACCAATCGGCCACCCATTCGGAGACGTTGGCCGCCATGTCATAAACGCCATAGATGGACTTGTCGCCGGGATAAGACCCTCCAGGCGAATAAGGTGCTTCCGGATTTTCCGACATGGTATTTATCTTTTTTGGATCCCAGTCATTACCCCAGGGAAATTCAAAGCTATCCGGGCCACGCGCGGCTTTTTCCCATTCCGCCTCGGTTGGCAAACGTTTGCCTGCCCAGTGGCAATATGCGTCGGCATCAGCCCAACTCACAGTTGTAACGGGCAACTTTCCACGCGCATTCTGAGTTTTAAGTAATGTCGCAAGCAAGGTCTTCTGGGTCATAGTGTTGACATCCATATCCAGATTAAAGCGCTCAGACGCTACTTGATGTAAATACACTTCGGGCAATGAAGCCAAAAATTTGTAGGTTAAATTAAAACCATTCTGTACCCAGGTAACAGGAGGGGGGTGCCGGGTCGCAATCGTAAAATTTTTGTATTGGGCGTTGCTGACTTCGTATTTATCGATGAAGAAAGAGGCCAGATCAACCTTGTGGGCGGGATGTTCGTCGACATAGAGCTTGTCATTGAAGCCATATGAATTGAGCGCATTGGCTCCGCGCCATTTGGCGTCATCCTCAACCTTATCGCTGCCCATTGTAAATTCGCCTGCCGGTATCAATACCATGTCGCCTGCATGTTTCCCAGCGGCCTGATTTTCCGCAGCACAGGCGATTCCTCCTATCAAAGCCAAGCAAACAATACTGCCAAATAAATGCTTAGTTAGCATTTTTAGCACATCTGAATCCCACATCAATCAATACAGAGTAAGGGCGCAAATGGGTACGTTTGGCGGCGCGAAACACCATGCTGAGTGCATCGTAATGCCCGGAACTGGTCATGCCGCCGCGTACCACACGCTGTTTTTTTCCATACCATTTATTATCGGACTCAGGCGCGTCCGGATAGGCGTCATACCAATCTGCAACCCACTCCGTCACATTGGCTGCCATATCGTATATGCCATAACCTGACTTATCGCTAGGGTAGGAGCCGACCGCTGAATAAGGTGCTTCGGGATTTTCAGACATGGTGTTGATCTTTTTCGGGTCCCAGGTGTTGCCCCATGGATATTCGTAACCCTGAGGACCACGCGCCGCTTTTTCCCATTCCGCTTCGCTGGGTAAACGTTTGCCCGCCCAGTGGCAAAAGGAATCAGCATCGGGCCAGCTGACAGTGGTTACCGGGAGATTATTTCGCGCAACCTGGATTTTATCTATTGCGTCCAACAAATCCTGTTGGGGCGTATTGGGCACATCCATATCCAGGCGGAAACCATCTGTTGCCACCTGCCGGAGGTGATCGATGGGCAAGGTAGCCAAAAAATCCTTATCCAGGTTATAGCCATTACTTGCCCAAACGTAGGGGAGGCTATGTTGAGTCGCAATGACAAAATCGCGATATTGGATATTGGTAACTTCGTATTTATCCAGATAATAGGCAGGCAAATTGACCTTATGCGCAGGGTGCTCATCAATATACAACTGATCTTTGAATCCATAGGGATTAAGCGCGTTGGCTTCGCGCCACATTGCTTCATTTGCCGCCTTGTCGCTACCCATGGTGAACTCTCCCGCAGGAATCAACACCATGCCGTCGTCCTGCGGTTTAATTAAGCCTTCGTCCGCAGATTTATCAGTTGTTGAGGAATGAGTCGCACAGCTCATCAACGCCACGCAAAAAATACTGCCCAGCCAATACTTACTATTTATCATCTTTAGCATCTTTAGCGCACCGGAAACCGAAACTGGAATTTTTGACACTTTGTTTGAAATAGCTGCGATTGAATACCGGTGCCGAAACTCCGCATTGGTAATAGGAACAATCCCACCACGAGCCGCCTTTTAATACCTTGTACATCTCACCATAATTTTCACTCGGCCATTGATTCCCCGGATACTGGGTGTACCAGGAATCGGTCCATTCCCAGACGTTGCCGGACATGTCGTATAAACCATACGGGCTTTTGCCTCCATCAAAAGAGCCCGCCGGGGTGGTGTCGCCTTCCATGTGTAGCGATTTCCAGCGCACCGGCGAATTGAGATTGTTTACGTCGAAGGTATCCCCCCACGGGTAATCCCTGTCATCAGCAGTGCCACGTGCCGCCTTTTCCCATTCGATATCAGTCGGC
>JANYHX010000217.1 GCA_025362155.1 Gallionella sp.
CTGGCTGCGACTGCAGCAGCAATCGCGTTAAGTATCCCGCTGGAAAAAATCGTGGTCGGTCTGGAAAAATTCAATGGAGTGGCGGGACGTTTGCAACGCAAAAGCGCATTGCATGGAGCCAGCTTGATAGACGATACCTATAACGCCAACCCGGCTTCGGTGCGGGCCGCGATCAGTGTGCTGGCGCAAGTCAGCGGCAAACATATCCTGGTGCTGGGGGATATGGGCGAACTGGGCGAGGATGCCGCGAAATTTCATGCCCAGATCGGCAGTGAGGCACGCCGTGCCGGCATCGAAAAACTCTATGGCTTGGGTATTCTGAGCGGCAATGCGGTGCGCGAATTCGGTAGCGGTGCACGTCATTTCGAACATATCGAAGAGTTATTGCCCGTGCTGGAAAAAGAACTGGATGCGAAAACAACGGTGCTGGTTAAAGGCTCACGCTTCATGAAAATGGAACGCGTAGTGCAATTCTGCTGCACGGTACATTAGGAGAAATATGTTACTTGCAATTGCCCAGTGGTTAGCCCAGGACGTCCGGTTTTTCAGCGTGTTCAATTACATCACGTTGCGCACCGTAATGGCCGCGATGACTGCACTGGTAATTTCATTCATGGTCGGCCCCACCATGATACGCAAATTGACCGCCTACAAGATTGGTCAATCGGTACGCAGCGACGGGCCGCAAACCCATCTGGTCAAGGCCGGTACGCCGACCATGGGCGGCGCGTTGATCGTAACTTCGATCACCATCACCACCTTGCTGTGGGGTGATTTGCGCAATCATTATGTATGGGTGGCGTTGCTGACAACCTTAGGCTTTGGCGTAATTGGCTGGGTGGATGATTACCGCAAGGTGGTACATCGCAATCCCAAGGGCCTGTCTGCCCGGACCAAGATGGGTTGGCAATCCCTGATCGCGCTGGTGGTAGGTATCTATTTGTGGAATTCCGCCAGCCTGCCTGCGCACACCGAACTCATCGTGCCATTCTTCAAAATATTAGTCTTCCCGTTGGGGGCAGGGGTTTTTATTGTATTGACCTATTTGGTGATAGTAGGCACCAGCAATGCGGTGAATCTGACTGATGGGCTGGATGGGTTGGCCATTATGCCCACCGTGATGGTGAGCGGCGCGTTGGCAATATTCGCTTACGTGGCGGGCAATGCGGTGTTCTCGAAATATCTCGGCATTCCCTACATTCCGGGCGCCGGCGAACTGGCCGTGTTCTGTGGTGGGATCACCGGAGCGGGGTTGGCATTCTTGTGGTTCAACGCCTATCCCGCCGAAGTGTTCATGGGCGATGTCGGCGCGCTGGCACTCGGTGCGGCACTCGGCACAGTGGCAGTGATCGTGCGGCAGGAGCTGGTGCTGTTCATTATGGGCGGCGTGTTCGTCGTTGAAGCGGTGTCGGTGATGATCCAGGTGGCCTCTTTCAAGCTCACCGGCAAACGCGTGTTCCGCATGGCTCCGTTACATCATCACTATGAATTGAAGGGCTGGAAAGAGACTCAGGTGGTGGTGCGCTTCTGGATTATAACGATGCTGCTGGTATTGCTGGGTCTTGCGACTCTCAAACTGAGATGAAACAACACAAAAACAAATCGGTGCTGGTGCTGGGTCTCGGCGAGACCGGACTCTCCATGGTGCGCTGGCTCAGCGCACAGCATGCCAATCTGCGCGTGGCGGATACCCGTAGCGCGCCGCCTGGTTTGGTTCAGGCTAGCCAATATGTGGCTGCCGAACAAATTTTTTGCGGAAATTTTAACGATGCGCTCTTTGATGGCATTGAGTTGATCGCCATCAGTCCGGGTGTGCCACTGCACGATGCGGTTGTAGCCCGTGCTATTGCACGCGGTATCGAGGTGGTGGGCGACATCGAATTGTTTGCGCAATCGCTGCCCAAAGACAATCGTCCGCACATACTTGCGATCACCGGAGCGAATGGCAAGACCACCGTCACCAGCATGGTGGAACACATTTGCAAAGCGGCCGGTAAGGATGCGGTAGCGGCCGGTAATATTTCCCCGGCAGTGCTGGATGTAGTGCTGGAACGTGGCGCCAACCAGCCCGAGGTGTGGGTATTGGAGCTGTCCAGCTTTCAGCTGGAAACGACCTATAGCTTGCATGCCGATGCTGCCACGGTACTGAATATCAGTGAAGATCATCTCGATCGTTATGCCGACATGGCCGAGTACAGCGCCGCCAAGGCACGAATTTATTCAGGGTGCGGTATACAGGTACTCAACCGCGACGATGAGCGCTGCATGAGCATGGTGCGCGCGGAATGCAAAACCATTACCTTCGGTTTGAACAGGCCGGGCACTGAAAGCGAGTTTGGAATAGAACGCGCAGAGGGAGAAATCTGGTTAATGCAGGGCAAGCAACGCTTGCTCAAGGCCAGCGAACTGCAAGTAGCCGGATTGCACAATGT
>JANYHX010000247.1 GCA_025362155.1 Gallionella sp.
CCCGACGGGGGCTCTAAAAATCCAGATTTCATCTCAACTGCCGCGTTGCGAAAAAAAATCTCTTGCTAACATATCTATTCATATGCGGCGCGGCGAGATTTTTTCCGCGCCTTGCATTTGAGCGAACTCTGAATTTTTAGATGCCCCCTATATATCAAGCTGCTGCAATGGCACCAGCGCGCTTGACCAACTTGGCAACGGTATCGCTCAATTGCGCGCCCTTGCTTTGCCAATGAGTAACGCGTTCCAGTTGCAGACGCAGTGCTTCCTGACCTTCCGTTACCAGCGGATTGTAGAAACCGACGCGCTCGATAAAGCGGCCATCGCGACGATTGCGCGAATCCGCTACTACTACATTGTAAAACGGACGATTCTTGGAGCCGCCACGGGAAAGACGAATGATTACCATATGAAAACCTATCTAAAATTTATGAGCCCAGCGCCAAAGTTTTTAGCCAAAGCAAAAGGGGCGCGGATTCTACGACATTTTGAGTGCTTCTGGCAACCGAAGAAAATAAACGGTATTTAGCGATGGAGTAACATCTCGATGACAAACTTGCTACCCAGATAAGCCAATAACAAAAATACGAAGCCACTGACCGTCCAGCGCACCGCAACTCGTCCACGCCATCCGTAAAGGTAATGTCCCCACAACAGCACTGCGAACACGCCCCAGGACACAAAGCCGAACAGCACTTTATGATTAAACTGCCAGGCTTTGCCAAATATTTCTTCAGAAAAAACAATACCCGATATCAGCGTCAACGTCAGTAGTACAAAACCAATGCCTATCATGCGGAACAGTAGCGTCTCCATAGTCATGAGTGGCGGCAAGCCGCGTAGGACGCGCGGCAAAGTTGCCTGATGCAGGCGTTTTTCCACCTGGAATATCAGCACGGCGTGCAACATGGCGATGGTGAATAAACTATAGGCCAGCATCGCAGCGGTGATGTGCGCCTTAAAGGCAAATAAACCGGTGTGGGCGAGCAGGTGATCGGAAGGGAACAGCTCAGGTAATACCACAACAACTGCTGCCAATGGCAACACTAACGTCTGCAAGCCACCAATCGGATAAAAAAAGCGCGCCACCCAATACACCAGTAAGGTCAGCCAAATGATCAATGACAGTGCATGCAGCACACCCAGATCGAAGCCGCCGCCGGAGAAAATATCCTGAACCAGCAAATAGCCGTGCATAGCCAACGGGATGAGCACCAAATGACCCGCCGCGCCGCGGCTTAGTAAATCCCCCTCACCACGAGCGTGCGCCCGCCAGAAGTAGGCGGCAAGCACACCATAAGCGACACAGGTCAGCACGGAAAGGAGAAGATTGGACATTTTTTGCCAGAATGTTTTAGACTTGGAGTTGGCGAATTCTACACTAACTCTTACAAAATAATCATGCTGGAAAATCTCACGCAACGCCTTTCCGGCGTCATCAAGAACTTGCGCGGTCAGGCACGCCTGACTGAAACCAACATTCAGGATGCCATGCGCGAAGTGCGTATGGCGCTACTGGAAGCCGACGTGGCGTTGCCGGTCGTCAAGGAATTTATCGCCGAAGTTAAGCAGGCCGCGCTTGGACAGGAGGTCATCGGCAACCTGAATCCAGGCCAAGCCTTGATTGGTGTGGTGCATCGCGAACTCACCAAACTGATGGGCGAGCATAACGATGCGCTCAATCTTGCTACCACGCCGCCCGCAGTGATCCTGATGGCCGGTTTACAGGGTGCGGGTAAAACCACCACCAGCGGCAAGCTCGCCAAGTTATTGCGCGACCAACAAAAGAAAAAGGTACTGCTGGTCAGTTGCGACATTTATCGTCCCGCCGCAATCGAGCAATTGCGCATCTTGGCGCAGCAACTGGAAATCGATTTCTTCGCTTCCGACAATAGCCAAAAACCACAGGACATCGCTGTTGCCGCGTTGGACTATGCGCGCAGGCATTACCATGATGTGCTGATTGTCGATACCGCCGGGCGACTGGCGATTGATGCCGCGATGATGGAGGAAATACAACAGTTACATACTGCGCTTAAGCCGATTGAAACGCTGTTCGTGGTAGACGCAATGACCGGCCAGGATGCAGTGAACACCGCCAAGGCATTTGGCGCAGCGCTGCCGCTGACCGGCATTATCCTCACTAAACTGGATGGCGATGCGCGTGGTGGCGCCGCGCTGTCGGTGCGTCAAATCACCGGCAAGCCAATTAAATTCGTCGGCGTGAGCGAAAAACCGAACGGCCTGGAAGCATTCCACCCGGAACGTATGGCGTCACGCGTGCTGGGCATGGGTGATGTGTTGTCACTGATCGAAGATGCTCAGCGCCAATCTGATCATGGCGAGGCCGAAAAACTCGCGAAGAAAATGCACAGCGGTAAAGGCTTCGACCTTAACGATTTCAAAACGCAACTGGTGCAAATGCGCAAGATGGGCGGCATGTCGGCAATGATGGATAAATTGCCCGCGCAACTTTCACAAGCTGCGGCAGGCAGCAAGGTGGACGACAAACAAATTGCACGCACCGAAGGCATTATCAACTCGATGACGCCGCTGGAACGCAGCAAACCAGAACTCATCAAAGCCTCGCGCAAGCGGCGCATCGCCTTGGGTGCAGGGGTGCAGGTAATGCATGTTAATCAATTGCTCAACCAGTTTGAACAAATGCAAAAAATGATGAAAATGTTCAGCAAGGGCGGGATGGGAAAAATGATGCGCGGCATGGCAGGGAAATTACCCGGCCTGCGTTAATTCTTTAAATTTTTAATTAAAACTCCATGACTATCAAAGCCATTATTTTTGACGTAGACGGTACCCTCGCAGATACCGAGGAAGGACATCGCAAATCATTCAACAAAGCTTTTGCAGAATGTGGGCTGGACTGGAACTGGGATGTCGCGTTATATGACAAGCTGCTAAAAGTAACCGGGGGCAAAGAGCGCATCAAGCATTTTGTTCAAACCTGTTTGCCGGATTTCCCCATGCCTGCCCACTACGATAGCTTCGTGAAAAATCTGCATGCAGTAAAAACCAGGCACTATACTCAAATGCTGAGCGAAGGACTTATCCCGTTGCGTCCGGGCATTAAGCAGCTCATGGCGGATGCAGGCAATGCAGGTATCCGCCTTGCCATCGCTACCACCACCACACCCGAAAACGTCACCGCACTATTGCAGCCAGCGCTGGGCGCGGACGGCGAAAGCTGGTTCGAAGTGATAGGTTGCGGCGACATCGTGCCGCACAAAAAGCCCGCGCCGGATATTTATTTTTGGGTACTGGAAAGAATGGGCTTGTCTGCTGCTGACTGCATTGCGCTGGAGGATTCCGAGAACGGTCTGCGTTCTTCTTTGGCAGCCGGAATTAAAACTTTTGTCACGATCAATCAGTACACGCGCAATCAAAATTTTAATGGAGCCGAAGCCGTGTTTGATGATCTGAGCGACTTAAGTAGTTTCTATCGGGCGGTAGGATTGCCGTTTCATAAACAGCAAATTTCTGCTTAACATTTTATTTATCGTGGGGACGTAGCTCAGTTGGGAGAGTGTCGCGTTCGCAATGCGAAGGTCGGGAGTTCGATCCTCCTCGTCTCCACCAAGTATTTATTCATAAAGACCGATATTAAAAAAAGACCCGGAAACGGGATTACCGTAACCGGGCCTAAGCACTCCAGGTGTCCATAAGGGGGAGGATTGAACACCCGGACGCATCATCTCATTGCATCCAGATCCACTCTGTTTGTTAGCACACAAAGAACTAATATTTTTTGGTGTCTAAAAAATGGCCTGTGACCGCATTCCTCCATAGGTATCTGCTGCAGTTATCCGGTTGCCATACATTCAGTCCTCGAATGATTCCCATTTGACATACATCCCCTTGCGTCATATAGTTCACAGAACGAATGTTCTGTATTGGCTAAAGGTTGGAAATGAAGCACGAAGTAACAAAAGGGCGTGGTGCAACATTGCAAATCGAAGGACGCTTCGAGAGCGTGGTGCGCGAGATTGTTGATGATGGCTGGGACACAGCGGATGAAGAATTGCCGCCATTCAGGACGACGGTAACGGAAGAGCATGC
>JANYHX010000254.1 GCA_025362155.1 Gallionella sp.
GACGATGTCATCCACAATGAGACTGGCCTAGATAGCCTGGCATCACAGGTTAAGGTTTTGCATGCACAATATCTGCGCATGCAAAACAGCAATTGACGATACCGTGATATTCAATATATCGTTCGCAACTAATTTTTTTCAACGCTACCTCGGGTAATAACGGCGTGATCAGCTACGAGTTCCCTCTTAATGAAAAAATACGCACCCTGTTGCGCCTGGAGGATTTGTTTGCGCGCATGGCGCATTTCATGGAAGGTGATCACAGCATGGATCATCACGCAGCACTCATCACACTATTTGAAATTCTTGAAGTCATCAGCCGCGCCGATTTGAAATCCGATTTACTTCAAGAACTGGAGCGCCAAAAACGCTTCTTATCCGGCTTGTCCAACAATCCCGAGATTTCCAAATCAGCCCTGGATGCAATTTTGCATGAGATTGAGCAGGCTTCAATATTATTACTCGCGATGAGCGGCAAGATCGGCCAGCACCTGCGCGAAAACGAATGGCTGATGGGCATTAAGCAACGCGCTGTGATGCCGGGCGGCACCTGTGAATTTGATCTGCCTTCCTATCACTACTGGCAAGAACAGGATGTTCGTTCCCGGCGTGCCAGCCTGCATACCTGGCTGGCTCCGATGGTACCTCTGCATACCGCGTCGAAGATCGTTCTGCGTCTGCTGCGCGAAAACGGCAAGGTATTTAATTTCATTGCCACTCAAGGTACTTTTCAGAAAATGCAGGGCGGGCGCATTGCGCAAATGTTGCGTATTGGTATTAGCAGGACGCTGCCATGCATACCCGAAGTAGGGGCCAATAAATACGCTATTAACATCCGCTTCATTGCCGCCAACTATGAGGCGAAATCTTCATTGTTCGAACAGGATGTCCCGTTTAAACTGACCTTCTGCAGCATCTCAACATAATGTCCAGCAAAGAATTGCCCATCGTGACCTGCCCACATTGCGGCAAGGAGCATCAATGGGATATTAGTAATCGCTTCCGCCCGTTTTGCAGTGAACGCTGCAAGATGATTGATCTGGGCAAATGGGCAAATGAGGAATATCGCGTTGCTCAGCCAGCAGACAAAGATGAACAGGATTTTCCCACTCCGGATTTTCCCGAGCCGCCTCACCAGGCCTGACGTAACAAAGCAATCCCGTGTGCGCCACGCTGCCACGCCGTATTCATGTCCACATGGGTCAAACCGCCCAGCGCATACACCGGGATGGATGAACCTGCTGCGATGGCCGCAAAGTGCTCCCAACCCAGATGCGGTTCCCCCGGATGAGACAAAGTCGGCAACACCGGGCTCAGCAACGCAAAATCGCAACCCAGCTCTTCCGCACGGCGCAACTCCCCCGTGTTGTGGCAAGAAGCCGCGCACCATTCCACATCGGGACGCTCGTGTAATACGGCCAGTTGAGTACCGGTAAGCTGAGTACCATCCGCGCCGATTTCTTTACATAATTCAATGTCGGCATTGATGATCAGGCGGGCATCATGTTGCCGTATCAGCCGCAACATCTTCAGCGCCAGCCCGCGCAGCTCATCGCGCGAATATTTTTTTTCGCGCAACTGCACCAGCCGCAATCCATTGTGCAAAGCGGCTTCCAGCCGACGCATGAATTCATCTTCGCCCAGCTCGGCCACATTGCTGATCGCATACAGAGTGGGCAATGACAGCGCGCGCAAGATAGGCGCGTTGGCGGGTAACACTGGAGAAACCGTAATGCCGTAATTCCCGCGAAGGCGGGAACCCAGTTCAATTAAACCGCTGGATTCCCGCCTTCGCCGGAACGACGAAACCGGAGTTTCTTGGGATGAAGTAATACTTGATATACGCTGCCACGCAAACTCCTGCCCCTCATGAGGATGCAACTCCCCGCTCCACGCCGTCACACGAAAAAAATTCAGCCGCACCGTTGCATGCGGATACGTGTACACGCGCATCAGCCACGGGTAAACGGTTGTGACCGTGATGCCCAGCTCCTCGCGCAACTCGCGCACCAGCGCATGGTACGGCGTCTCGCCGGGTTCGATCTTGCCGCCAGGGAATTCCCAATAGCCTGCCCAGATTTTGCCGGGGGGGCGTTGGGCTAAGAGGAAGGAGCCATCGGGGCGTTGCAGGACGGCGGCGGCGACTTCAACGATTTTTGTTTTTTCATTTGGGTTGTTCAATGAAGCCTCATTCTTATTTGCCGTTCGCCCTGAGCTTGTCGAAGGGTGAGCGTACCTAACATTAAAGTCAAAACCGCCGGGAGTTGCCCGGCAGCAAGTTACTTTTTCTTGCTTCGCCAAAGAAAAAGTAACTAAAAAGAAGGCGACCCCGGTTTGCCGCCGCTGCGCGGTCCCCTCGATCAGCCGCAAGTGAGCGCGGGGCTGCGCAACTCGACCTGGCGGGGCGCACAACCCGCGCCCCACTGCGGGACTCGAACAGTGCTCGCCTAAACCTCCGCTCACTTGCGGCTGATCGAGGCGGCGCACAGGGGAATAAATAAAATCCCAAAACCATAAACCCGCATGGTGGGCAACGAGTTGCCCACCATGCCGAACTGAATTAAATCACTCTAACCCTTTATGCTCTCACTTTATGCTCTCATTGTGCCCACCCTACCGTGGTTGGTAGGGTGTCAACAAGCGAAGTGCATTGCACCTTATAAGTTCATGCGGCGCAATAATGATTGCGCCCTAAGAGGTCTCCGCTCACTTCCCGCGCGCAGTTACGTGCCAATTCGGTTACTGTTGATCCAGGGGGCGATCTATCGGGATAATCAAGCCGAGCATACCGAACACGATCATCCACAATCGTCTATGCCGGTCCTCCACCCGTAGTAATTCGCTGGGATCGTCCGCATCGACATCACCGTGGTTTATGGCGTTACGTATGTTGTACAACCGATCCTGCTCCGGCTTCATTCTGAAGCATTCCACAACGTATTGATCTGCACGTTCGTGGAAACAAACTTTGAGCGCGTGGCTCGCTTTAGAGACAAAGCCAGGATCGATGAATGTTTTATAGCACTCGGAAATTGTTGCTGCATCCAGCTTGCCGTTCCGCTTTAAAATGAACGCGTCGATGCTTGCCTGCTTTTCAGCCTGTCCAAGTTTTAGTTGCGGACTGAGAAGGCTCACGGCCTCTACAAGGCACTCGAATGCGTTCCAATAGCCAGCATACACGCGAAGGCTGTCGCTTCGGTATCCTTCCATCATGAGTTGGCGCGGCTCACGAATCCAGTAGAGCGCCGACCGAACCTTCCTTGACACGGGCGCGGGCAACTTCCCTAGTGCCTCGACCACCTTCTGGACTCGATCCGTCTCCATCTTAGGCATACACCCACCTATCGAACCGTGGGTCACGTGCGACCACCAGCCACTCCCGGAGTTACCCCAGTCCAGCACCGCCAACACGCCCAAGAGAGTGTTAATCCGCACGGCAGCGTCGAACAGCGATTTAACTGACTTTTCCGGTATCTTCACGCGGGCTTTCAGGACACACATCGCTGACTTGATAACGCTGTTCGCGACATTCTCCGGCTCAATCGTGATGCCGAGCTCGTGGAAGTCTAACTCAGCCAGCGGCGCACTAAAGTCCCCGTAGATCAGCACCACGAGGTCGTCACCCCATTCAGACGGCCACTGAGCGATCCGCAATTCCAAGCGAGCCAACCCGCGGGCATGTCCTTCCCGGATACCGCTGGCAACCAAATCCTCGGTCTTCTGGTGCAAGAGGCGGAAGAAGCGCTCTGCGTCTTCAGCAGCTGCATCTTCCGTGCCTGCTGTCACCGCCTCTTGCACCGGCTGATCGTCACTGCTCTGAGCTGTCATTAATTCACCTCGAACGCCATCGTGACCTAGTGTACCGAAGTCGAATTGTTGTTTCTATCTACTTTTGTATAGTGGGCAACAAGTTGCCCACTATACAAATTTACGGTTTGAGAATTGTATTCCCCTGTGCGCCGCCTCGATCAGCCGCAAGCAGTCGGAGGTTAAGGCGAGCACTGTTCGAGTTCCGCAGTGGGGCGCGGGGGCGCGACCCGCCAGGTCGAGTTACGCAGCCCCGCTTGCTTGTGGCTGGTCGAGGGTACCCCGCAGGGGCGGCAAACCGGGGGCGCCTTTTCTTTGGCTACTTTATTTTGGCGAAGCAAAAGAAAGTAGCTTGCTGCCGGGCAACCCCCGGCGAAGTTGGTGTTGAATTTGATTGTTGGGTATAGCTACGCTCAACCCAACCTACGCGCTGCTCCCGGCGAAGTTTGTTTCAGCCCCGGACAATTATTTTTTCCGACACCCTCTCCCTAACCCTCTGATGGAACCACTAGCCATTCGACTAGGCCATCAAAGAACGAGGGCCAAGTCGCTGGTTATCCCCCAAGGGGCGAGGGGATTATTGTTTCCCTGCCCAATCCCTGGCAAACTGCCACCCCACTCTCCCACTCCTCGACCCCCTCTGAATCGCCCATTGCAACGCCGCCTGCCGCGCAACCTCATCCAACTCCCCAGACAATCCAAAGTGCCGTAACCAATGCGCAACGATGGCGAGATATTCATCCTGCGTGAATGGATAGAACGACACCCACAGGCCGAAGCGTTCAGACAGCGAAATTTTTTCTTCGACACTTTCCGCCGGATGAATTTCATCGCCAACGTATTTCGTGGCGAGATTATCCTGCATGGATTCCGGCATCAGGTGGCGGCGGTTGGAGGTGGCGTAGATCAGCAGATTGTCGGAGAAGGCCACCAGCGATCCGTCGAGCGCGGCCTTGAGCGCCTGATAGCCCGGCTCGTCGGCATTAAAAGAGAGGTCGTCGCAATACAAAATGAAACGCTCCGACCTGCCCGCAACCAGCGCGATGATGTGCGGCAGATCCGCCAGCGCGAGTTTGCCGACTTCGATCAGGCGCAGTCCATTAGGCCCATATTCGTTGAGCAACGCCTTGACCAGCGATGATTTGCCGGTGCCGCGCGACCCGGTGAGCAGCACGTTGTTGGCTGGGCGGCCTTGCACGAATTGTTTAGTGTTTTGGTTGATGAGTTGCTTCTGCTCTTCGATCATTAACAGATCAGTCAGGCCGATGCGATGCGGCTGCGGCACCGTGACCAGCCTGCCCTGCTCCCAGCGGAACGCGCTGGCCTTCTCCCACTTCGGTTCGACCGGCGCGCACGGCAGCAGTAGTTCGAGCCGCTCCAGCAGGATGCGAGCCTTTTCTAGCAAGATATCAGTGGCGGGGTGCATTTGTTTATTTAAAAATGTGGTCGATGAGTATTACGCAAAAATACTATGGGCTATCCCACTCGATCAGCACCATGAATCCCGCAGCTTATTCCCTCAGTGGTCGAGGCCGTGAGATTGCAAAACCTTGTGCAAAATCGATGCCGATTTCTCGCAATTTCGCAATTATTTCTTCGCTTTCCACCAGTTCCGCGATGGTTTTAACGCCGATTTTTTTTGCGACCCGGTTGATGGCTGTTACCTTGGCGAGTTTCACCGGGTCGTGAAGAATATCGAGAATGATGCTGCCGTCAATTTTCAGGAATTCCACCTGGAACCCGCGTATCAGGTCAAACAAAACCTTGTCCCGGCCGAAGCCGCTGAGCGCGACACGACAGCCGCACTGCCTGACCTGCCGTGCAAATTCGGCCACTTCCGCAGTTCTGGAAGCAAGTTCCGATTCCGGTATCTCAAAGCACAGCACGGAAGCAGGCACACCGTATTCCAAAAGAGTCAACTGCAAGAATTCCGGAAAACCGGGGTCGATTATCGTAGCTCCCGACACGTTGACGAAGTACATCGAACTTTCCTGTTGCCCTTCTTGCGGATTTTGTTGGGCAACCCATTCCATTACATGCTGAACTACCCACCGATCAAGATGCGGCATAAGGCCATATTTTTCAGCAAGCGGAAAAAACATACCCGGCGGCATCATTCCTTCCTCTTCCTCCATCAGCCTAACCAATATCTCGTAATTTCCGGCCCCGCCGGTATCGCCTGACAAGGATGTAATCAACTGGCAAAATAACCTGAATTCGCCATTCTCGATTGCCTTCCTGATCAGGTTTGCGTCATGCTGCGCGGTAATTTGATCCGAATAGGAATCAACAAACATATCTTGATTAATAGTCGATGATTCAGGAACGGCCGGTACGCGCACATCGCCCGGCCCTGTAATGTCGTTGATCAACATATAGAACCCGGTAAATTTGCCATCCTCTCCAAACTGAGGGAGATGATCTACGGACAACTTGTAGACCGCGCCATTCGGCATTTTCTGCATCCGTTCATAATGCAGCGCATGCCCATCCAAAGACTGGCGAACCGCCGTTGCTGTTTCCTGATAGACCTTGGCACCCAGCACTTCGCGCATATGCCGGCCATTAATCTGTTCCGGCCTTAAACGCAACCAGTCCAAAAATGCGCGGTTGTAATATCGGCAATGCCCCTCTCTATCCACAAGCGCGACCATGGTCGGCAAAACCTCGTCAATTAAATGCACCAGCGGTTTACTGGCGGCTATTGTCTTCTCGGCTGTTTTACGCTGTTGCATTTCGCGTTCGAGTTTGGTTTTTATTGCGGACAGTTGCGCCGTACGGCGCATGACCACCCACTCTGCGCGCGACCTGCGTGTTGTTTCCGCAAGTATAGCGGCGACAAGTATCCCGGTCAGAAACGTAGGCCATTGCGAACCAAGTTCGGTAAATTAGATAGCGAAAACGAGCACGGTAGCGGTTGCAATGACCGCAAATGCCGAGATGAAGGGCCGAAGGGCACGAAATATCCTGTGTGTATGCATTTCCTACTCCTCTCTGCTCCACGTGTAATCGGCTTCGGGGGACATCTCCGTCTGACAAGATAACGCTGATAGATATGACTATATCTTATTTTTGAACAGCTATAGTGTCGTAGTATTGCAGCACGCACGCCCTAATCGGGATTCATGGAAGGTACAACCTAACTTCTATAGCTGGCGTTAATCTTCACGTAGTCGTATGAGAAGTCGCACGTCCACAGCGTAGCATTCGCCACCCCGCGATTCAGTGCGACGCGTATCGTAATGTCGCTCTGCCGCATCACGCGCTGACCGTCTTCTTCGCGGTAGCTGGCGGCGCGTCCGCCATTGTCGGCAACCAACACGTCGTCCAGATACAGCTTGAGGTTCG
>JANYHX010000281.1 GCA_025362155.1 Gallionella sp.
AAATGCGCGGTGGTGACTTCATACAACCCGCTGACGAGAGATGCGACGCTGGAAGACACCGGCGCGAACACCGAGACGGACAAGCTGTACATCTACAACACCTACACCGCACTGCTCAAAGACAAGGGTTTGCCGAATACCGAGGCTTACGAGGACTACGCGAAGAAGATGTTCAAGGAGCAGCCAGCCAACATGAAGCTGCTGGTGGTAGTGGACAAGTTACTCACGGGATTCGATGCGCCGAGCTGCACTTATCTTTACATAGACAAGTCGATGCAAGATCACGGCTTGTTCCAGGCGATCTGCCGCACCAACCGGCTGGATGGTGACGACAAGGATTTCGGCTACATCGTGGACTACAAGGATTTGTTCAAAAATCTGGTCAACGAGAAAGGCACCGGCGCGCTGCAAGTTTATACCTCCGAACTGGATCACAGTTCGGGCGGAGCATATCCCGAAATTCTGCTGCAAGAACGTTTGAGCAAGGGCCGCGAGCGGCTGGATAACGCGCTGAATACCGTTGAGATGCTATGCGAGCCGGTGCAGCCGCCGCAGGGCGAGCTGGAGCACATCCATTATTTTTGTGGTAACACCGAGATTGCGGAGGACTTGACGGCGCATGAGCCGCAACGCGTTGCACTCTATAAGGGAACCGTTGCGCTGGTACGCGCTTATGCCAACATCGCGGACGAGCTGGGGAGAGCCGGTTACAACGCTGCCGAGATTCAGCACATACATCAGTCGCTGGATCGCTACCTCAAGCTGCGCGAGATCATCCGCAACGCTAGTGGCGAGAACCTCGACCTGAAAGCCTACGAGGCCGACATGCGCCACCTCATCGACACCTACATCGAAGCCGATGAGCCAAGAAAGATTTCACCGTTCGACGACATGCCGTTGCTGGAGCTGATTGTTAAGACTGGCATCGCGAATGCGATCAACAGTCGGCTTGGCGGGCTGAAGGGCAACAGGGACGCGATTGCAGAAAGCATCGAGAACAATGTCCGCAAAAAAATCATCAAGGAACACCTGAGCGACCCAGCGTTTTACGACAAGATGTCGACTCTGCTGGACGAGATCATCGCCGCGCGTAAAGCGAAAGCAATCGAGTATGAAGCATACTTGAATCGGATCGCCGAGCTGGTAAAAAGGGTGGAGGCGGGTCAGGCCGAGGATACGCCCATGCAATTGAACACACCCGGTCGCCGTGCGCTCTATAACATTCTCATGCAGGGGCTATCCTCCGGCGGCACGTTCCGTGTGGCCGATTCTGGTTCTCCATTGGGCCACTCTCCACAGACTCATGCTCTGGATATTGCCATCAGGATAGATGCGGCTGTTAAACATGTGCGTTCCGACGGTTGGCGCGGTGTACAAGCGCGCGAGCAAATCATCAAGGGAGCTTTGTATGGTGTTTTGCAAGACGTGAGCGATGTTGAGCGCATTTTCCTCATTATCAAGCAGCAAAGGGAATATTGATGGTCACGCAGATCAATCTTGGTGAGATCGCAGTTGATGTGGTGAAGAAGGACATCAAGAATATTCATCTGAGCGTTTATCCACCGGCAGGAAGGGTGCGCATCTCCGCACCTTTGCGTATGGATATTGACACCATACGCGTTTTCGCAATCACCAAGCTCGGTTGGATCAAGAGTCAACAGCAGAAGCTGCGAGCGCAAGAACGCGAAACGCCGCGCGAGTATCTTGAGCGGGAAAGCCATTACGTCTGGGGGAAGCGCTATCTGCTTAAGATCGAAGAGCGAGACGCTACGCCAAGTGTCGAGTTGAGACACAACAAAATGATTCTGCGAATGCGCCCCGTTTCGGGCCAAGACAGAAAACAAGAAATCCTCGAAATATGGTATCGCGAGCAACTCAAAGCCGCGCTACCGCCGTTGATTTCAAAATGGGAACCGCTGATGGGCGTAAAAGTGGGGCGCTGCTTCGTTCAAAAGATGAAAACGAAGTGGGGAAGTTGTAGCCACGACACTGGGAACATTCGCCTCAATACCGATTTGGCCAAGAAGCCGCTGGAGTGTCTTGAATACATCGTTGTGCATGAGTTAGCTCACTTGATTGAGCCGACGCATAATGCCCGCTTTATAGCTTTGATGGATCAGTTCATACCGAAGTGGAAATTCTACAAGGATCAGTTGAACAGGTTGCCGGTTCGGCATGAGGATTGGGGTTATTAATCACAATCCTTTATTTGATTAAGTTAGCAAATCGCGTAGCTATGCGATATCCGCAGGTTCCGCGCGCATCTTTGCGGTGATGTAGTCGCCGTGCGAGATATGCAGCAGGTCGGCCAACTTTCGCATTAAATGGTTTTCCTGGGGGCTGATGTGCCGGTCGGTATAGGCCACCTGCCACAGGTATTCGATGATGC
>JANYHX010000295.1 GCA_025362155.1 Gallionella sp.
TCCCGACACCAGCACAAAAAAAGTGGTGGTGCAAATCAGCCAAAGCCATAGCGGTGCTGCGCCGATATGGGTGACCACAAACAGGGGTAGCAATGCTGCGAGTGCGACCCATCGATAGATTTTTACTTTGCCGTGCAGGTCTGCCCTATGGCCGATCAGTCGTGCGGTAATCAGCGTTGCTGCGCCACCAGCGAGATAAATAAACGGGATGTCGTGCAGCGAGATGCCGACGTTACCCACCGCGTAAATAGTAATGTAGGGAATCACCGTGAATCCGGAAAAAATAATCAGCGCGGAGAACAGCAACGCGCGCAGATGATTGGGGTCGCGCAGCACTTCGAACATTGCTGACAAGGGATGCCCACGTTTTTTGTCACTAATGTGATAACGCAATTCCGGCAAGATGCGTGCGCCGACCATAATGAATAAGCCGGTCAAAAGCGCAATCAGAATGAACGGCGCGCGCCATTGGAAATGATTGGCCAACCACAGCGATAGCGGCACGCCGGCAATCGTGGAAAGAGAAAAAGCGGTGGATACAATGCCGCTAGCCTTGGCGCGTCGCGCAAAAGGAATGACATCGCCGACGATGGTTTGTACCAGTGCGCCCAATATTCCGCCGAACGCCCCGGCCACACCACGCGCGATCAGCAACGTGGCATAGCCGGGCGCCAGTCCGCATGCCAGCGTTGCCAGTCCAAACAGCCCGAACATGAGCAGCAATAAACGTTTGCGCTCGAAGCGATCAATAAACGTTGCGGCAAACAGGCCGGACAGCGCGGCACTGAAACTGTATGACGCCACCAGCAGGCCGAATTCATGTGTGCCGATGCCGAAGGCTTTTATCAGGACCGGGCCGAGCGGCATCATGATCATGAAATCGAGGATGTGGCTGAACTGGATACCTGCAAGGGTGAGCAGTAAACATTTTTCTCGTTGCGGGGTAAGCACGGAAGGCATGATGGAAGGCTTTGATTACAAGGGCGGCATTCTAGCAGTGACGATTAGAAAAAATTGTGCTTCCGGCAATGCTAAAATTACCCTCCAAATTTTTAGCATTCCGTCATGCCGCAACCTTCTTTCGTCCATCTCCGTTTGCACAGTGAGTATTCCATTGCGGATGGCATGGTGCGCCTGGACGAGGCGGTGGCCGCCGCACAGCGCGATGGGATGCCGGCACTGGCACTGACTGACCTGAATAATTTCTTCGGCCTGATCAAGTTTTATAAAGCGGCACGCGGCGCGGGGCTTAAACCCATCGTCGGCTGCGATGTGTTCATCACTAATGTTACTGATCGTGACCAGCCATATCGTTTGTTGCTGCTGTGCCAATCCGTTGCGGGCTACTTACTTTTATGCCGCTTGATTTCCCGTGCGTATCTGGAGAATCAGCACCGCGGCCGTGCCGAAGTGCGCCGCGAGTGGTTGCATGAGGATACCAGCGGCTTGGTCGCCCTGTCCGGTGCCCATCTCGGCGATGTCGGCAATGCGTTGTTGTGTGGAAACACCACGCAAGCCCGGCATTTTGCACAGGAATGGGCGGGCCTGTTTAACAATCGTTATTACCTGGAAGTGCAGCGCGCCGGATTTGCCGATGAAGAACATTACATTCATGCGGCGACTCAATTAGCCGCCGAGCTAGGACTGCCGGTGGTTGCGACTCATCCGGTGCAATTTCTTGTCGAGCCCGACTTCAAGGCGCACGAAGCGCGCGTGTGCATTGCCCAAGGCTATGTACTCAATGACAAACGGCGCGCAAAAGAGTTTACCGCGCAACAATATTTCAAGACGCAGGCTGAAATGGCAGAGCTGTTCGCCGATTTGCCCGAGGCATTGCAAAACAGCGTGGAGATAGCACGCCGCTGTAATCTTTCGCTTACTTTGAATAAGCCGCGTTTGCCTGATTTCCCGACGCCGAATGGTCAGGGGTTGGACGATTATTTGCGCGAGCAGGCGGAACTCGGCTTGCAGCAGCGCTTAGGCCTGCTCTATCCCGATGCAGCCGAGCGAGCCGCCAAACAGCCGCAATACCAGGCGCGGCTGGATTTC
>JANYHX010000300.1 GCA_025362155.1 Gallionella sp.
CCTGCCTGATAGCTCACCTGCTCGCCTTTGGGGTTATACAAATAGCTGACCGGCAAAACATCTACCGCGCCGATTTGCGCAGTGATCTTGCGGTTACCCATTATTACCGGATAGCTGATGCCATGTGCCCGCGCAAAGTCGATGACTGTTTTGCTTGAGCCGGAATCCATCGCAATACCCATCACAACCAAGTCTTTTTTCTGGTGTGCGTTGTGCAAGCTGATTAATTCCGGTATCTCTCTCAAACATGGCGGACACCAGGTTGCCCAAAAATTTACCAGCACCCACTTACCTCGATAATCCGATAAGCGGTGTGTTTTGCCCTGCATATCTTCTACCGAAAAATCCGCAGCATGGCCTAGCCATGAACAAGCAAGCAGAGCAGCAAACACAAGAACGCGCATACTGTTTGTCGTAACCTGCACAGGATTAGAGTTCATGTTGTTCAGGTGCGTCAGGACTGATTTCCATTTTGTTCTGGTCTGGTTCATCGCCATGTCCGAAATACATTTCAAGCGCGACAAATGCAATGGCCGCCCCCACAAACCATATCCAGCTGCCCTCCAGAGACGCATTCATCGCATCCACAGTAGCCATGTAATAACTCCCCAAACCCACTAGCAGACAGCAAATCGCCGCTGCGACAATCACGAATGGATTTTTCCACTTAATGCGCTTAAATATAGAGCCCGAACGTTTCATCAAGTTTTCCTTACCTACGGCTTCAATATTGATGCCTTGTGTTTTGCACAGTCTAAACTCAGCACTAAATTCCATCGAACGATTAGTGACCGTGCCGCTCAGGTTCAGCTGACCCGCCTTCTTTTTTTTCTTGATTCGGCTCTGCGGCATGGCTGAAATACAATGCCAGCGCGATCAACGCAATGCTCGCTCCCAAATAAACCAGATCCAGCGGTGTAGTCAGCTTCATATTGATTGCCTCTTCGAACAACGTGACGATCAGGATCATCAATATCACTTTGGCCAAACGCGACTTGAGATCATCCAGGCTGCTGATGACCAGAATCTTGCTTGATGCCTTACTGCCATGGGCCTGATCAATGTCGCTAATAAATAATTCGTAAAGCCCCAGCGAAAAAATCAACATTACAGTGGCGAGCAAATATCCATCTACCACCTCCACAATGTGTGAAACAGTGCTGTCGTGCAACACCTTGCGGGCTTCCTCAGTCAGGCTGGAATCAGCATAATGCAAGGCATGCAGGCACAAGTTCACCACATCCACAGTCGCCATGTAAAAAATCGCAAAGCCCGCCAGCAGACTGCCTATCACCGCAGCAATAATCACAAAGCGGCTATTCCATAAGGCGCCCTCAAATATAACTTCTAAAAACTTCATTCATTCCTCTAGTTTCAAAGATTAATCATCAGCGCGCATTAAAACGCAATTAATCACATCGAACAAGCATAACCCCGTCCCTCAGGCAACCTGTCGAGCAAATAATTCCTGCAACGTGATATCCGTGCGCTGATCAAATTGTTCAATGCACACCTCTAGCCATTGCCGCAACGGATCATCAGCGGGTAGGCCCTTTAGTGAGCCATGATCCAGCACGAACAGGTGCAACAATTCCGTAGCACGAACATGGTTCATATCGCGCATTAACAGCCAGCCGTTTCCTTCAGCTTTACGCACGATGTCCGCACTGACCAATCTCTCGAGAATGTTTACCAGAACATCATAGCCGAGACGCAAAGATCGAGATAGCTCCGGCAAGGTAATCAACCTCCCCTGCTGTAAACCATTTGCCATGCTCTGCAACACGCGCAGGGCATCCAGAAATTGGGCGGCAGGCGCAAAATGTTGTGCGGCAGGAGTGCGCCAATACGAAAGTGAAGCGGCGATGACGGCACCGAATAAAATGGTAAACCAGGAGGAATAAATCCACATTAAAAAAATCGGCACACTGGCAAATGCGCCATACACCAGGGTGTAGGTGGTGAAATGAATGATGAAATAACCGAATACCCTGATCATGGTTTCAAATACCACCCCAGCCAGTAATGCGCCAATCAGCGCATGTGGCCAGGGTACATGACGATTAGGTACTACCCTGAATAACAAGGTAAAGGCCAAAGTCGTAAACACTACCGGCAAGGTTTTCAGTACTGCAACACCGAGTGACGACACCAGCTTGGCGTGCCCCATGGACAGCCCAACCATCCATGAAGTCAACGATAAGCTCGCCCCAATCAACAACGGCGCAATCGTGAGTACTGCCCAGTACATCACCAGCCGTTTGATTAGCGGACGAGGTTGAGTGACTCGCCAGATAACATTAAAAGCCTGGTCTATAGTCAACATCATCAGCATCGCGGTGACCGTTAGAAAAACAATACCGACCGCGGTCAGGCGGGCCGCGCTATCAGAAAATTGTTGCATATACTGGCTAATGGCCCCGGCATTTTCCGGTAACAGATTCTTCAACAAAAAAGTTTTGGTCTGGAGCGAAAAATCTTCGAATACCGGAAAAGCCGAAAACACCGTCAACGCGATGGTTATCATAGGTACAAGTGCCAATAACGTAGTAAAGGTCAAACTCGCGGCCGTGTCTGCGCAGCGGTCTTGTATAAAACGTGCCACAATAAAACGGATCAAAGCATGAACATCTTGAAAAAGTTTTCGCATGTCCCTACCACTTCCTTATAATTCCGCCTGGGAGACCCCATGATAACCGACCAGGAAATTCTCATACTGTATTACAGCCAACACGGTGCTACCCAGCAAATGGCTCAGTTGATTGCGCGCGGCGTAGAACAGGTAGCCGGGATACGCGCTCGTCTGCGCACTGTACCGAAAATTTCCACAGTGTGCGAAACAACGGAAGCTGGCATACCGGATAGCGGCGCGCCCTATGTGGAATTGCGCGACCTCGAAGAGTGTATCGGTTTGGCATTGGGCAGCCCGACGCGTTTCGGCAATATGGCGTCTGCGATGAAATATTTTTGGGACAGCACCGGCGCCCTATGGATGCAACATACTCTGGTCGGCAAACCCGCAGTACTCTTTACCTCTACAGGCAGCATGCATGGTGGCCAGGAAAGTACCTTGCTGTCGATGATGTTGCCGTTGCTGCATCACGGCATGGTCATCCTGGGCCTGCCCTATTCTGAAGCGGAACTGGGCACCACAAAAAGCGGCGGCACCCCTTATGGCGCAAGCCATGTCGCCGGTCTCGCCAATGACCAGTCCATCAGTGAAGACGAGAAAAAGCTGTGCATGGCGCTCGGCAAGCGGCTGGCACAAACTGCATTAAAACTTTCAACATGAGGTGCTCATGACTACCACTAACGAAGCCAGGCAAATGTTGCGTGCACACCGCTATGGCGTGCTCAGCACCCTGTCGAAAAAATTTGACGGCTATCCTTTCGGCTCGATTACACCCTATCTGGTGGATCACGACGCCACCCTGCTGATACTCATCAGCACGCTCGCCGAACACACCAAAAATATCCTGCAAGACCCTCGCGTCAGCCTGATTGCGCATGACCAACACAATCCCCATATCCAGTCTCAGGGACGCATCACCGTGGTCGGCAACGCTGCGCCGGAAGCTGGGCGCGAACCTGGCCGCGAACAGGCCGCACTTCGATATCAGCGCTATTTTCCTGAATCTCAGGCTTACTTCGCGATGCATGATTTTTCCTTCTACCGCATACGCCCGATTGCGATTCGCTATATCGGCGGATTTGGTCGCATCCACTGGGTGGACATGGAAAATTATGTAGTACGGCCCTATCCGTTAATCGAACAGGAATCCGACGTAATTGCGCACATGAATTCAGACCATCAGGACACGATGCGAAACTATTGCCAGCATTTCCACCAATGCGCTACGCTGGATGTGGAAATGCTGGGCATAGACCTGGATGGTTTTGATGTGCGCGCCGATGGCAATGTATTACGGTTTGATTTTGCGCAGCCGGTGAGGGATGCTCAACAGGCGCGAATGGCGCTGGTGGAAATGGCACGGGTCGCCAAGCCAGCGTAGTACGTTTGCCATGGCGTGCGGAAAAGCAGAAGTAAGACCGGAGAAAAAACGTTGAAGCCTAATCGTTAGATGTCGTCCACCCCGTTGTCCAGGCGAACGACATCAGACTTTAAGAGTGGCTGGGCACCTGCTTAGAAACGGAAACCCAGTTTGGCGCTGTAGGAGGGTGCTGAACCGGTTTTGTCATATTCCAGCGCAATATTGGTAATTCCAAAATTGAAATTTCCACCCACAAAAATTTTATTTTGCCGGAAGCTTTCTTTCTTCAGCGTGCTCACCCCATTAGGAGTGCTGTCAGACCAGACCATGCCTAGCCCCGCATAGGGGGTAAATATCGCAAACCCTTTGGAAATGGATATATCCAGACTTTTAGTGCTGAAGTCCAATTGATTCACCCCGCTCAATTTTGTCAAGGCACCGCGAATGCCGACTGCGGGCAAAGCCATACCACCCTCAAGAATTGCATAGCGCAATTCCCCGCCATACAACTTGATGTTGGTGCTGGGTACTGCGGAGTAAAAAGCGCCTATATCAATATTAAGCGGCAGTCCTTTATAAATGTGTAATTTGGGAACCACGACATTACTCATGGAACTGCCCGTGGCATCAATCCACAATTGCGAATTTTGCACTTTAGTTGAAGATGCTTCCAGGCCAATATCAAAACCTGTAACGCCCAACGGCGTGGGCGGTGTAATGGCTTTATAACTGAGCGCCGAACCCAAATCTTCCGAAAAAGACCTAAACTTCGCCTGCGAAAATCCCGCCGTCCCCAGGTTGATATTGGCTGCCAACGCAGATTGTGCAAAGCAACTCGAAACAGCTAGCAACAATATTTTTTTCTTCATGGTAAAGCCTTTCTCGTGGTTGATGGTTTGGTATTGCTCAGTACAGGTCACAGCGTAACGCAATTTATGGGGTTTATCCACAGCAACAACTCTTCCTCTTAAATCTGCGGATGCGCCCGCTCCAGCCTGCTGTGCAATTTATTGAGTGCATTCAGATAAGCCTTGGCGGAAGCCACCACAATGTCGGTATCGGCGCCCTGCCCGTTCACAATGCGACCACCTTTGGACAGCCGCACGGTCACTTCGCCCTGTGCATCCGTGCCGCTGGTGATGTTATTCACTGAGAATAATTGTAACTCCGCACCGCTCTTGACGACCTGCTCTATCGCTTTGAAGGTGGCATCCACCGGTCCGCCGCCTTGCGCATCGGCCTGATGCTCAGCGCCGTCTATGCTCATCACCACACGCGCCGTAGGCAGGGCTCCGGTTTCGGAATGCGCACGCATCGCGACCAATCGATAATATTCGCTGATCTGCGCTATCGCTTCGTCGCTGACCAATGCTTGCAAATCTTCATCGAAAATTTCGTTCTTGCGATCTGCCAATTCCTTGAAGCGCTGAAAGGCGGCGTTGAAGGCTTCTTCAGAAGCAAACTCGATATTCAACGCAGTAAAACGCTGACGCAATGCATTGCGACCGGAGAGTTTACCCAGAGTTAATTTGTTGGCGTTCCAGCCCACGTCTTCAGCACGCATGATTTCGTAGGTCTCGCGATGCTTGATCACACCGTCCTGATGGATGCCAGACTCATGTGCAAATGCATTCGCCCCGACAATCGCCTTATTCGGCTGCACCGGATAACCGGTGATGCTGGACACCAGCTTGGAAGTCGGGACGATCTGGGTGGTATCGATGCGCGTATCGAGGTTAAATATATCGCGGCGGGTTTTCACCGCCATGACCACTTCTTCGAGTGAAGCGTTGCCGGCACGCTCGCCCAGGCCATTAATGGTGCATTCCACCTGACGTGCACCGTTTAACACTGCCGACAAGGAATTCGCCACGGCGAGACCGAGATCATTATGGCAATGGGTGGACCAGATCACCTTGTCTGAATTCGGCACACGCGCAATTAACTGCCGCATGCGCTCGCCCCATGCTGCTGGAATAGAATAACCCACCGTGTCCGGCACATTCAGCGTCCTGGCGCCGGCCTGTATCGCCGCATCGAACACGCGTACCAGAAAATCCATGTCTGAGCGCACCGCATCCTCGGCAGAAAATTCCACGTCGTCGGTATATTCCAGCGCCCATTTCACCGCGCTGATTGCACGCTCGACCACCTGATCCTCATTCATGCGCAATTTGTGCTGCATGTGGATAGGGCTGGTGGCGATGAAGGTATGGATGCGGCCCGATTTAGCTGATCGAATCGCCTCCCCGGCGCGGCGCACATCATTTTCCATGGCACGCGCCAACGAACATACTGTGGACTCCTTAACGGTTTTGGCCACCGCACTCACCGCCGCAAAATCTCCCGGACTGGCTGCGGCGAAGCCTGCTTCGATGATATCCACGCCCAATTTTTCCAGTTGACGGGCAATGCGGATTTTCATTTCCTGCGTCATCGCTGCGCCTGGGCTCTGTTCGCCATCGCGCAAGGTGGTATCGAAAATTATCAATTTGCCATTCATGTTACTTGCCATTTTATTTTCCATGCTGAACTCCAATGAAATAGGTTAAATCCAATAAATAGATCAAGCTTGGGGAACCTATACGGTTGCCGCGCTCGCTTCAAACTTGTGTGGGGTATTGATTAGCGCGCGCTACGCAGCAGCAGCGCAGCCAGCAGGCTGAACGTGGATTGGAGTGTTGCGATGTAGGTTGAAAAGTGCATGGATGAGAATATAACGGCTTTGCCGCGACGGTGCAATATTTTTATAGTGAACAAAAAAGCAGATACTTCGCCTCCCCCTACGATACCCATAACGGCGGTTCATCCATCAGCGCGATTTGTTCGCGCAATTCCAGGACGCGGTCTTGCCAGTAACGTTGGGTGTTGAACCACGGGAAGGCAACGGGAAAGGCTGGATCATCCCAGCGCCGCGCGATCCACGCGGCGTAATGGATCAGACGCAAAGTACGCAACGCCTCAACCAGATGCAGCTCGCGCGGATCGAAGTCGTAAAAATCTTCGTAGCCCGCCAGAATATCCGCGAACTGCCGTGTCATGTCGGCGCGCTCCCCGGACAACAGCATCCACAAATCCTGAATAGCTGGGCCCATGCGGCTGTCATCAAAATCCACGAAGTGTGGCCCGGCATCCGTCCATAGCACGTTGCCAACATGGCAGTCGCCGTGCAGACGCAACATTCGAACTGTGCCCGCGCGGTCGACGCAGCGCTGCACACCATCCAGCGCCTGCGCGACCACGCCGCGATAAACTTCGATGAGTTCTGCCGGAATAAAATCGTGCACCAGCAAATAAGTGCTCGGTTCTACACCGAAGCTCTGAATGTCCAGCGTGGGACGTTCAAAATAAGGTTCCAGCGCGCCGACGGCATGGATGCGGCCAATGAAGCGTCCCATCCATTCCAGCGTTTCGCGGTTATCCAGTTCCGGCGCACGTCCGCCGTGTTTGGTGAAAACAGAAAAACGAAAGCCATTAAACGCGTGCAGCGTGTGACCGTTGATTTCCAACGCGGGGACGACAGGAATTTCGCGCTCGGCAAGCGTCGCGACAAACGCGTGCTCCTCTAGAATGCCCGCATCAAGCCAACGTGCAGGGCGATAAAACTTGGCGACCAGCGGCGGGCCGTCTTCCATGCCCGCCTGATAGACGCGGTTTTCATAGCTGTTAAGCGCAAGCAAGCGACCATCTCCGCGCAGGCCGATGCTGTCCAAAGCATCAAGCACGGCATCGGGGGTGAGCGCAGTAAAAGGTTGGATGTGCATGGGCGGGATTGTACGGCATGCGGTTTGAACAAGACGACAGCCTTGGACGAGGTGGTTGGGTGATGTTCTACAACCACAGAAGGCTGCACTCGACACTAGGCTATATCAATGCAGTCCGAGCAAACTGAGGGATGTCGCATGAACGCGCTAAGGGACATGGAGTTCAGGGGCAAGATCGTTCTGTTCAATAACAACTCAGAAAATCAAGGTTGTCGTTTACCGCGCCGCCGCCAAGCCCACAACACATAACCGGACAAGGCATAGCACATGAACAATCCAAACAAAACACCCGGTGGATAGCTGGAAATAACAATAAAAAATACTGCGGCCATAAAGATCACCATAAACGGCACACTCTTTCGCATATTGAAATCCTTGAAGCTGTAAAACGGAAAGCTGCTGACCATGCTCAATCCGGCAAAGACAGTTAACGCACAGGCATACCAGCGCACCGACTCTCCGCTAATATCAAAGTCATGCATTACCCACACGAACCCGGCGATGAGTGCCGCCGCTGCCGGGCTGGGTAGCCCTTGGAAATAACGTTTGTCTACCACGTCGATATTGGTGTTGAAGCGCGCCAGGCGTAACGCGGTCGCAGCACAATAAATGAAAGCAGCAAACCAGCCCCATTTTCCCAGCCCTTTCAATGCCCATACATATATCACCAATGAGGGCGCGACTCCGAATGAAACCATGTCAGACAGGCTGTCGTATTCCGCACCAAATTCGCTTTGTGTATGGGTCAAACGCGCCACACGTCCATCCAGACCGTCCAACACCATGGCGATAAATATCGCGACTGCCGCAGATTCAAACCTGCCATTCATTGCCTGGACAATCGCGTAGAAGCCCGCAAATAGCGCACCGGTGGTAAACAAGTTGGGCAACAGGTAGATGCCGCGCTTGCGCAAATTCATCGGTTTTCGAGTATTAAATTCGTCCATGCAGCTAGAGTAACCGTTTTACGCCAACACTGCCAAAATGGTAGTGGTCGCCGAGACCTTGTCGCCGATACTGACTTTCACACTGGCATTCAGCGGCAGATATACATCCACGCGCGAACCAAAGCGAATAAAGCCATAGCGTTGCCCGCGTGTCAGCACCTCGCCCGCTTTGATGTAGCACAGGATACGCCGCGCAATCAGCCCGGCCACCTGCACTGAAGTAATATCAGTTCCGTTGCTGGTTTTCAGCCACACCGCGTTACGCTCGTTTTCGGTAGAGGCTTTGTCCAAATCTGCGTTGACGAATTTGCCGGGGAAATACCAGATTTGCTGCACCGTGCCATCAACCGGACTGCGGTTTGAATGCACGTTAAATACGTTCATGAACACGCTGATCTTGATTGCCTCGCGCTGCACATAGGGATCGTTGATGCGTTCTACCGCGACGATCCGTCCGTCCGCCGGTGATAACACCACATTGGCCTGCTGCGGAATTTCGCGCGGTGGGTCGCGGAAGAATTGCAATATGAATAGTGCAACGATCCAGACCGGGATAGACCAAGCTGCACACCAAATGGTGGCTGCAATCGCCAAAATGATCGATATGGCCACAAACGGCCAACCCTCGCGGGCAATGATAGGGTGGGGATAATTTTTCATAAGAAAATGTAGGGTGGGTTAGCGTCGCGTAACCCACCATCATCAGTGAGTTACAACTGTGGTGGGTTACGGCGCGTTGTGCCTAACCCACCCTACGCTCTAATTTTTTGATTGGTCCACCAATTTGTTCTTGCTGATCCAGGGCATCATGGCGCGCAACTGAGCACCGACTGTTTCAATTGGATGGGCGGCGTTCAAACGGCGGCGCGCGGTCATTTCCGGATAGTTGCTGCGGCCCTCCATAATAAAGCGCTTGGCATAATCGCCGTTTTGAATATTCTTCAATGCCTCCTTCATCGCCGCCCGTGCCTGATCGCCGATCACCTTCTGACCCGTCACGTATTCGCCATATTCGGCATTGTTGGAAATCGAGTAATTCATGTTGGCGATGCCGCCTTCGTACATCAAATCCACAATCAGCTTCAGCTCGTGCAAACATTCGAAATACGCCATTTCCGGCGCGTAGCCCGCTTCAGTCAAAGTCTCAAAACCCATTTTGACCAGCTCAACCGCACCACCGCACAGCACGGCCTGCTCGCCGAACAAATCGGTCTCGGTTTCTTCGCGGAAATTGGTTTCGATCACGCCGCCCTTGGTGCCGCCTATTGCAGCAGCATAGGACAGTGCCAGATTTTTCGCCTTGCCTGATTTATCCTGATACACCGCAATCAGCGACGGCACCCCGCCACCTTTCAGATACTCGGAACGCACGGTGTGGCCGGGACCTTTGGGCGCAATCATGATCACATCCATATCGGCGCGCGGCACAACCTGGTTATAGTGCACATTAAAACCATGCGCAAATGCCAGTGTGGCGCCCTGCTTCATGTTGGGCGCAACTTCATCGTTATAAACCTGCGGAATATTTTCGTCCGGCAATAACATCATCACAATGTCGGCACTCTTCACTGCGGCTACGACTTCGCTGACCTTAATACCTGCGCTTTCCGCCTTGGTCCACGAAGCACCGCTCTTACGCAATGCCACGGTCACATTGACGCCGGATTCTTTCAGATTCTGCGCATGGGCATGTCCTTGTGAGCCGTAGCCAATAATGACCACTTGCTTGCCCTTGATCAGGGACAGGTCTGCATCTTTGTCGTAATAAACTTTCATGTTGCCCTCTTGTATAAAAATAAAAAAACTTCCCCACCGCAGTGATCAGGGTTTTGTGCAGATATTTGCTCACCGCCTACATATTACTCCGTAAACGGCGGGGAATTGAACCCGAAAGTATTCAACCCAGATTGTCCATTAGGAAGGAATGAACCCGTAGCCCCCCTCTAGCTCCCCTTGTCGGGGGAAGAACCGCCCCGCTCCTCCCCTGATAAGGAGAGGTTAGGAGGGGTTGGTGGCTAATGGGCTATCTGGGTCAAAATATCAACCGAGCCTGATCTGTCCCGCTGATTCTAACTGTGTACTGCTTCTTTAAGCACGTTAGCCGCCCACTGATTGAGGCTTTGCCCCGAAGCATGAGCAGCGATCAATGCTGCTGTATGCACTTCGCTGGGGACGCGCAACATCAATTTTCCCGAAGCAGGTTTTTGCGGGGTCGGGTTAGTGCTTAAGTAAAAATCAATCGCATGACGAAAATCAGTGCGCAGTGCATTGACTGTTGTACCATGGAAACTAATCACATCTTCAATACCCAGTACGCGACCGACAAAAATGTTGTCGCGGTCATCAAAGTCGATACGGGCAGTGTAGCCTTTGTAAGTCATGGAATTTTTCATTGCTGAATCCCCATTGTTAAAAACCAGTCGCGTATATTTTCCACTTGATACCTTTTTGCTTCTTTGCCCGGATGTGGCCGGTGCGCATCCATGCGCTTTCCATTTAATATAAATGCCATGCGTGAACCACTGCCTTCAATAATTTCACCACCCAAAGCAATAACCAACGCTTCAATATCTGAAAACACCAAAGAAGCCAAGGTAGGCTTGGTAAATATTGCTTTGAGCGTCTTGGCGTGTTTGGTCTTCAAGGTGGGGATGATAGAAAGTTAATCGGCAAAATGCAATCATTATTTGATTGCATATTAAGCTGCTACAGTCCAGTGGCGTCCAAAAAAACGGGGAGTGGCTCAGACCCGATTGATTTTAAATTGCTCCGATTTCCTATCCCCGCCCTTAGCTGCCGGCTCAACCCGCCTCCCCAATTTCTGCTGAATACGCCGCTTGAAGCGATCATTACCCAACACCCAGGCTTTATTGGTGGCATCCCTTATTTCGGCCACGCCGCTTTCAGGAATGTGATGCTTGAATAGCTGGCGGTATGCAGTCTGACGCGCCTTGTCTATCTTGCCCAAACGCCGGTATTCGAGATGCGTGGTCACCAACTCATTCGGCTGTCCCAGCGCATTGTAATGATAGCTCGACCAAGGATATTCAGACGGATGAGATACCATGTCTGCGCGCACCGGATTCAATTCGATGTAGCGCATGCAGGTTAACAAATAGGTTTCGCTATCGATCAAGGTGGCTTTGTATCGGCCTTCCCACAATGTGCCGGTGCGCTGATAGCAATAGTTGTAGTATTGCACATAGTAACGCCCCAGCATTTGCATGGCTTTGGAGAGGCTTTGTTGTTCATGGGGAGTAACCAGCAAATGTACATGGTTGGTCATCAGCACATAGGCGTGAACATCGCAGCCGTGTGCGACGCAGGCCAACTGCAATTTTTCAAGGTAGAACCGGTAATCGGCATCGGCGCAGAATATCTCGCTGCGATTATTGCCCCGCACGATCACATGCTGCGGTTGCCCGGGGAGGACAAATCTGGGTAGGCGCGCCATCGGGACACCTCAAATTTCACAAATGAGGCACTCTACAAGGCGTATTCATCTTGAGTCAACCCAAAGCAGACAACGCCGCCTCCGGTGCTTTGTCCAGCACTTTCAACAGAGCCTTGGCCGCCCCCGTCGGGCGACGTTTGCCTTGTTCCCAATTGCGTATCGTTTCGAGCGAGACATCAATACGATGAGAAAATTCAAGTTGACTCAATCCCAAACGGCGGCGCACGCGACGTGCAAATTTTGCCGCATCTTGCATGGCATCTTTACCGTCCTTGGTCATTTGCAAGGCGATGTCACTCTCACTCGTGGCATCCAAGCGATTCTTGTTTACACGGCCTCGTGGCAATCCAGTAAGCGTCACGGAGTCAATTTTCACGTTCACTGTTTTCATAATCATCTACCTCTCGTTGGTTAGCTTTACGTGCTGAAATGATCCGGAGTACCGTGCCACGAATGGTGTACGCAACAAAGAAAACTCGCCCATCAATGGCACCAAGCAATTGATAACGAGCTTCTCCATAATCCCAACGCGTGTCCTTGTGGATCAATCGATCCGCATCCATAAATGCGTGCAGCACATAAACGAAGTCGAATCCTCGTTCGGCAAAGCACGCATCGCTCTTGTCCTGATCCCATTCAAATTCCATGCGTGCATGGTAGGCCATTGGCCTATGTCAGGTCAAGCGGTTATCTGATGCTGACGAGATACATGTTGCTGTTATCTGGATGACGAATTTGGGTAAGCGCGCCATCAACCCCCTCTCGTTCGCAAATGAGGCAGTCTACAGCACAATCGTTCAAGAATCAATCGAGTCTGACCCTATTGATTTATTTGGCCTCCGCCTTCAGTCGCCATCGATTTGCATCGATAATCTTCCCTACCTCGATCAAGGTTTTTTTGCGAATCGGCAAATCGCCCGCCGCCTGCATGAAGTCTGCATTGCTCACCAAGTCCAGCATCTCGTCAATGATCGCCGTTGCCTCGCTCTCTTTCA
>JANYHX010000009.1 GCA_025362155.1 Gallionella sp.
ATTGGAATAAACCTGAGGCTCAGTTGGGGCAGGGCAAAAAAATGCTTCTTCATTCGCGCATCTCCCGCCCTGTTAATTTCAAAAACACATCTTCCAGATTCGCCGGGCGATGCAAATAGCGCAGCGCACCATATCCGTTCAAGTGTGTCACCAGCGGCTGGGCATCGTCTACATAACAAAACACGGTTTCGCCGCTCACTTCAAAGCGCCGTGAAAATCGTGCCGCGTGTTCTTGCGCCCATTCCGCCACTTGCTCACCAAATATTTCTACTACCTGAGGTTCGATATGCTGCTGAATCAGGACTTGTGGGGTGTCTTGGGCAATCATGCGCCCCTCGTCGAGAATGGCCAGGCGATGACACAGGCGTTCGGCTTCATCCATAAAATGCGTGGTCAGCAACAATGTTTTCCCTTGCGCGGTGAGTTCACGCAAACGCTGCCAGATCAGATGGCGCGCCTGCGGGTCAAGTCCGGTGGTCGGCTCATCCAGAAAAATAATGTCCGGATCATTCACTAAGGCGCGTGCCAGTGTCAGGCGTCGCTTCATGCCGCCGGACAGCGTGGGAATTTTCACATCGCGCTTGTTGGTGAGATTGGCGAAGTCCAGCAGCATCGGAATGCGCGCTTCGATTGCTGCATCACTCATGCCGAAATAGCGCCCATACACCAGCAGGTTTTCTGTTACGGTAAAGTCGGGGTCGAGATTATCCATCTGCGGCACTACCCCCACACGCAAACGCGCATCACGTGCATGCTGCGGCACTGCGTGGTTTAACAAGCTCAGTTCACCCGCATCCGGCTCAATCAAGCCGAGCAGCAAGCGCAACGTGGTGGTCTTGCCCGCGCCATTCGGCCCCAGTAAACCGAAGCATTCACCGCGCTGGATGGACAGGTTCAGCCCGTCCACCACCACTTGATCGCCATAACATTTGCGCAGGTTGCGCGCACTCAATACAGCGTTCATGTCTGTCTTCCAAAATGTTGTAATACGATTTGTTTAAGCTGAACCAATCTTCCGTGGAAGAAATGCCCGGCCCCCGCCAACACGATCACCGGCAGTTGCTGCGGGCGCGCCCATTTCAATAATTCCTGCAACTCCACCACCTCATCCATGTCACCATGAATCAACAAAGTGTTGGCCGGAACATTAGGCATGCTTGTACTATTTTCAAATAAAGGAACGGATCGCCCGACTGCGGGCGCGACCAGTACCAATTGCTGCGGATGCAATTGCAGCGCCGCGCGCGCCTGTACATAGCCGCCGAAAGAAAAGCCGGAAAGAATCAGTGGCAGATCGCCATACTCCTGCCGCGCGTGACGCACCACTGCCAGCACATCCTCCACTTCGCCATTGCCTTCATCGAACTTGCCTGCACTATTTCCTGCGCCGCGAAAATTGAAACGCAGCGCGACGAAGCCCAGTTCGACGAAAGCTTTCGCCAAGGTCGTGACAACCTTATTGTCCATCGTGCCGCCCATCGTGGGCAACGGGTGCGCCACCACGGCGATGGCTTGCGGCGCTGCGTCAGGCAGGTGTGTGATGCCTTCAAGGTTACCTGCTGCGCCAGTGATGGAGAATTTTTTCAGGGTAGGCATACAAGTTGCAGAAGTTCGCGATCAAGTGACATGTTTTCTCCTCCTATCGATTCGATTTCGGCGTTCTTTTCAATGAGATTTTTTGAAATACAACGCGCTTTAATAACTTGATCGAGGCGGTCTTTCAGGCGTTTATATCGAAATAAAAACAATGGCGGTTTGGAGCTATTACATTTTTCATTGATTAGGTCGAGTTTTTTACTCAGATGATCGTCGAGGGAGTCACTGAATATTCTGAGATAAAGCTCCTTGCGGGCCTTACGATAATTTAAGGCTGTATCGTTTGCATTCAAAGCGTAAGGGAAAAGATCAAGGATCATGAAGCCTTTAGTCGTAACTGTTTTGATTAAAAACTGCTTTCTCTCTCGAGCGCACTCGAACTTTTTGCCGTGCGCAAAATCATTACCAGCCAGAGCTATTGCGTCATCGAACCAAAAAAATGAGGATGGAGCAGTATCCGGGTTGTAAAAGTAGTTCCTATTTTCACCGAACAGAGGAGCCTCTGAGAGCATGACAACCTTTGGCACGGTACTTTGCAATTGTGTGAGCCAAAGCTTCTCGGTAAACTGATAAGCCTTACTCAAATATTTTAGGTCAGCCTGAATTCTGCTGCTTTGATTCTCTTCCTGGTAGATAACACTGAGTTTTCCTGCGAGGTTGTCCCATCGGTTTTTCATATCGCTATTCATCTTTGAGTTTACCCCTTAACCCAACAAGTGATTCCGGATGCCATAACAAGGTGTTGAAAAACGTAGCGAGCGATGGCAGAACAAGGCGAGAAAAGGTGAAAAAGCGGAATTTACACATAGGTAAATTAGCATTTCGAATCCTTGAGAGTTTTAAACGTTCTGTTAAATTTTCAGCCGCTCCACCACTCTCCCATTCTTCAAATGTTCTTCGATGATCTCATCGAGGTCTTTTTCATCCACATAGGTATACCACGTGCCTTCCGGATACACCACGATGACCGGCCCCTCCTCGCAACGATCCATA
>JANYHX010000014.1 GCA_025362155.1 Gallionella sp.
GCCGATTACCGGCAGAATCTCGATGATTTGCTCAAGCAGGCTGATACAGCGATGTACGCAGCCAAAAAATCCGGGCGTAATACTTTTCGCTTCTTTGATCCCGCGATGCAGCAGGCACTGGAAATGCACAGCCAGATTGAAGCGGGAATGCGCAAGGCAATACCAAACCAGGAATTCAAGCTTTTCTACCAGCTGCAAGTTGATAGCACGCAACGCACTGTGGGTGCCGAAGCCCTCCTGCGCTGGGAACAGCCGGGGAAGGGAATGATCAGCCCTGGCCAATTTATTCCTGTAGCGGAAGATACCGGGCTGATTCTGCCTCTCGGGCTGTGGGTGTTACAAACCGCCTGCGCGCAACTTAAAGCATGGGAAAGCAATCCCCTTACGCGCGAGTTATCCCTTGCAGTCAACGTCAGTGCGCGGCAATTTCGTCAACCGACTTTCGTGAAGCAAGTGAGCGAGTTGATTGAGCAAACCTTAATCAACCCCGCACGCCTCAAACTTGAATTGACTGAAAGCACAGTGCTGGAAAACATCACTGATATCATCGCCAAGATGCATGCATTAAAACTGATTGGGGTACGCTTTTCGATGGATGATTTTGGTACTGGTTATTCATCGCTGGCATATTTGTCGCAATTGCCGCTCGACCAGCTGAAGATCGACCAGTCTTTCGTACGCAACATCGGCACAAAATCCAGCGATTCCATGATTATTCAAACGATTATCGGCATGGCCAATAATCTGGGTATCGAAGTCATTGCCGAGGGAGTTGAAACTCAAGCGCAATGTGACTTTCTGTGGGATGCCGGATGCAGACTTTATCAGGGGTACCTGTTCGGCAAGCCTATCCCGGCGGCGGAATTTATTGCCCTGTTAAAATAGGCACACAAATTCCCTCTCCCGCAAGCGGGAAAAGGGAGTGACAGCTTTGTAGGGTGCGTTCCACGCACCAACGATGGTGGTGGTGCGTGGAACGCACCCTACAACATTGCACTTTTTAATTTAGGGAAGTGCCGATTAAGTCCTCCGTTCGTGGTGAGCTTGTCGAACCATGAATGGGGGACGATTTACAATCAATGCGTTAGTTGTACGGCCCTTCGACAAGCTCAGGGCGAACGGACTTAATCGGCGCTTCCTTAGAAAGAAATTATTTCGTGAGGCTGGTACGAGCCCGCATGATCGCCGCTGCAACTTGCTGTGGCGCGGTTCCACCGGTATGGTTGCGGCTGGCAAGCGAGCCTTCCAGTGATAAAACCTGATACACATCTTCTTCAATGAGCGCCGAGAGTTGCCGCAACTCGGCGATACTGATGTCGCCCAGATCGCAGCTGCGCTGTTCGGCAAAGCGCACCGCGACAGCGACAACTTCATGTGCATCGCGGAACGGCAGGCCTTTTTTGACCAGATAATCAGCCAGGTCTGTCGCGGTAGCATAACCCTGCAAGGCCGCGCTGCGCATGGCTTCCGGCTTGACCTGAATACCCGCGATCATATCGGCATAGATGCGCAAAGTCTGTGTTAATGTTTCCACCGTGTCGAACAGTGGCTCTTTGTCCTCTTGGTTGTCCTTGTTGTAAGCCAGCGGCTGGCCTTTCATCAGTGTGAGCAGCGCGACCAGATGACCATTCACGCGCCCGGTCTTGCCACGCACCAGTTCCGGAACATCGGGATTTTTCTTTTGCGGCATGATGGAGGAACCGGTGCAAAAACGGTCAGCGATGTCGATAAAGCCAAAACGCGGGCTCATCCAGAGTATTAATTCTTCTGAAAAACGTGACAGATGCGTCATAATCAATGCACCACAAGCGGTGAATTCAATAGCAAAGTCGCGATCTGAAACTGCATCCAGCGAGTTTTCGCACACCCCATCAAAGCCCAGCAACTCTGCCACCATTTCGCGCTTGATCGGATAGCTGGTTCCGGCCAAGGCTGCTGCGCCGAGTGGCAGGCGATTCACCCGTTTGCGGCAATCCCGGAGCCGTTCCGTGTCACGCCTTAGCATCTCGAAATAGGCCATCAGATGATGCGCAAAACTAATCGGCTGGGCGACTTGCAAATGGGTAAAGCCGGGCATGATGGTATGGGTGTGTTGCTCGGCCAGATCGAGCAGTGCACTTTGCAGCACCCTGATAAGTCCGAGCAGGTCATCGATGGCCTGACGTAAATATAAACGTATATCGGTCGCTACCTGATCGTTGCGGGACCGTCCGGTATGTAAGCGCTTTCCTGCATCGCCGACTAACGTGGTCAGCCGCTTCTCAATATTAAGGTGGACATCTTCAAAATCCACAGACCAGGCAAATTCGCCGCCGAGAATTTCGTTCTGGATTTGCGCAAGACCACGCTTGATATCGCTCAGGTCCTGGCTGGAGATAATGTCACAGCTCGCCAGCATTTGCGCATGTGCCAGTGAACCTTGAATATCGAACAGGGCCAGCTTGTAATCAAAGCCCACCGATGCGGTGTAACGTTTTACCAAGTCTGCCACCGGTTCGGCGAATCGTCCCGACCAGGTATTATTTTTGTTCTTTGAATCTTGCCCTGGATTTTTATCTTGCATTAAATCTTGCATTGATGCCCCCACTTGTCCCAGAATGAAGCATGGAAAAACCGAACCTTTCCCGCCATGAACCTGATTTTTCTGCTGCCATGAATCATGCGCGCAGTATAAAACAAAATGCCCGTGCGGATGGTTTGCCCAACTTTCGCAACCTGGGCACCGTATTACGGATTCTGCTGATCAGCAATAGCCTGGCCCTATTGCATGCTATCTTGCTGGCCGGTGCATGGGCGGATATAGCCCAGCAAATGATGCAAATTACCACCCTGCTCACTCCTGTGCTGCTGACCAGTTTGCTACTGCTATGGGGGGTGCAGCCTTGGCTCAACCAGCTTTCATACCGAAATGGCGTACTGGCGGTCACCGCATTGGTGTTCATATTGACCCTGTCAATTTATAACCTTGGCAGGGAAATATTTCAGTTGCGAGAGGGACATGAAAGTGACTTCGATATGATGCGATATGGTCTGCTGAGCGTGTTGGTGTGTGTCATTCTGTTGCTGTATTTCCGGCTGCGCACCCAGGCATTGTCCCATGCAATAAACGATACCCACTTGCAAGTATTGCGTGCGCGCATGCGACCGCATTTTTTGTTCAATACCATCAACGCGGTGCTCGGCATCGTGCGTACCCAGCCCAGGCAAGCCGAAACCGCGCTGGAAGATATGGCGGATTTGTTTCGTCTGGCCATGTCGGATGCACGGGATCTGGTGCCATTGCAAAAAGAGATCCAATTGAGCAAGCAATATATTGCGCTGGAACAATTGCGTATGGGTGATCGGTTACGTATGGACTGGCAAATGCAGAATCTGCCGGAAGATGCATTAATTCCACTTCTATTGTTGCAACCTTTGCTGGAGAATGCCGTATATCATGGCATTGAGCCCTTGCCACAAGGCGGCTGCATCAAAGTGGTAGTGTGCCGCAAGGGCCAGGAGTTGCAACTCACGGTGGAAAATCCCTGCGTGCCGCGCAGCGAGGGAACACACCAAGGCAACAAAATAGCATTGCGTAATATCCGCGAACGGCTGAATCTGCTATTCGATGTCGAAGCTCGATATGAGGTCGACGAAGGGAAAGATTTTTATCGGGTGGAAATCGCCCTCCCTTATGTAACAAAACGGCGTGCCAGGGGACAAATTTCATGAGCGAAATTGAAAATAAGCAAGCATTGCGCGTATTTATTGTCGACGACGAGCCGCCCGCGCGCAATCGCCTGCACGATTTGCTGGATGATTGCAGTGAACAGTTGGCCCTCGAGGTGGTGGGGGAAGCGGGTAATGGCCAGGAAGCATTGGACAAACTCGGCGACATCCGCGCCGATGTGGTGTTGCTGGACATACGCATGCCACAAATGGACGGCATCGAACTAGCCCAACATCTGAACAAACTCCTCAACCCGCCAGTCGTTATTTTCACCACGGCATACGACGCCTATGCAATCCAGGCATTCGATCTGAAAGCAATTGATTATTTGCTCAAGCCGATACGATTGAGACGTTTATTCGAGGCACTGAACCGCGCCCGCGATGCGGTGCCGGTACAAACTGAAGTGTTGCGTAATTTGTTACCCGAACCGCGCAAGAATCTGTCCATCCACGAGCGCGGCAAAGTTCATCTGATCCCCATCGAACAGGTGTTGTTTTTGCGTGCCGAGTTTAAATATATTACCGTGCGCACCGCCGAACGTGAGTACCTTATCGAGGAATCACTTAACGCATTGGAAAAAGAATTTCCGACCCGCTTCATACGCATCCACCGCAACAGCCTGATCGCCAAAGAGGCGATTGTGGGCTTTGAAAAAGGCGGCGATGAAGGGGAAAGCGGCTGGATGGTCAAGCTGAAAGGCCTGGACGAGTTGCTCGCCATTAGTCGTCGGCAGCAGCATATTGTCAAAGAGTTCAGTTAATCTTACTGTGTCAGAAAACCGCTGAAGGGCGCATCGCGGCGTTAAATTTCGGCTCAGAATGCTCATTTACTGATGTGTAAATTCCGCTTCTTCGCCGAAATTTGCCTTGCGCTGCATCCCTTGATCGGTTTCTGACACAGTAAGATTAAGGAAGCGCCGAATAAGGCCGTTCGCCCTGAGCTTGTCGAAGGGTCATGCCATATGCCACAGCCTGCCAAGCCAATAGTTTTTTCTCGTACGGTATCCCAGCATTAGCCGGGCTGGTTGAGGGCAGGCGCTGATAGTGCAGCGAGTTCGTCTTGAGTGTGTGCAGTACATACTTCATAAAGCATTGTTCTGCTTTAGCCCCATTAAAAAATACCCGCGTGATATGAGGATGCTGCCGAAAAAATTCCTGAAAATCATTCGGAATTAAAGAATCGGCCACAATATGAGCATCCAGACTGCTTGTGCGGATGCATGAACCCAGCACATCCCATAATGCAATACCGGAAGATTGTAGAATTTGGAGTCGCTCTGCATAGGGAAGATCAGGGCTAAAACCAATAAGTTTGCCCATCACAGGCCAGAAGGCATTGCGCGGATGGGCGTAATACTGATCGGCTGCGAGAGAAACCTTGCCGGGCATGCTTCCCAGGATCAGTATTGTTGCAGC
>JANYHX010000050.1 GCA_025362155.1 Gallionella sp.
ATCGCTATCAAATCTTCCGGCGTAAACGGACGATGATAGGAAAAGTCGTAGAAAAATCCATGCTCAATCACCGGCCCTATCGTCACCTGTGCGTCAGGGAATAATTCCTTTACCGCATAAGCCAATAAATGCGCCGTTGAATGACGGATGATTTCCACCCCATCCGCATCCTTGTCGGTGATGATGGCCAGCGCGGCATCCTGTGCGATCAAATGCGAGGTATCCACCAACTGACCGTCCACCTTGCCTGCCAGCGCAGCACGCGCCAGACCCGCACCAATGCTGAGCGCAACATCGGCGACTGTCACTGGCTGCGCAAAGCTGCGTTGCGAACCATCCGGCAAAGTAATAACAGGCATATTTTTTCTCTACTTTTCTTTCTATAAAATATAAAGTGCGGCAATGCCGCACTAAAAACCTGGAGCAAACAAAGGGATAATCTTACTACACAGACGTTCAGAAGCTAAAGCCTGCCTGCAGGCTAACCGCTGCTTCCTTATCACCGGCGCGTGCAGCGGAAATATCCAGATGAATGCCAAACGGGGATAAGCCCAATCCAACCGAGGGTAAGCCAGGATAATTGCCCTTCAGGTCATGGCGATAGCCGATACGCACTTGCGCCCAGCGCCATGCATCGAATTCCGCCCCCAAGCGCAGATATTGCGATTCCTTGCTAAAACCAGTGATGACAGGCTTATTGGGAATAACGTCCAGATCAATGCCGGTGGTGGTCAACTTGGTCAAGTAACTAACGCCGACAACAACCTGCGGCTTTATATTAATGGTGCTGCCAAGGATAGTGGTGAAGCTCTTGGAAAACATATTTTTTACTACCGCTCCGGTCTTGATTTCGTCGACGCTGCCCGCTTGGAAAGATTTCGTCACACCGACATCCATATTAAAAGCGTTGTAACTTTGTTTGCCCTGGTCGAGCGTGATGTTGTTTGTTTTTTGAGCCCCAAGTGCGTAATCATAGGTGTCCAGCTGCATCGTTTTTGGGGTAATGCCAAGCTCCAGGCCCATGCCTTCGAAATGATGCGCGACAGTAATACCCAGCTCCTTGATAGCCACTCCGCGAACCAGCAATCGCGACTGAAGATTATTTATTTGACCATTGCTGTTGGCGTTATAAGCGGACACACAGCTGGCATTATTTCCGCCAGCACAATTCGTCAAGTCAGTGGCAAGATTACTCAGTGTGGTCTGGTCGGCCGTTGCATAACTAAACAGGGCGCCGACTTCAGCCCTCTTATCCAGATACAACGAAAAGGCAAATTTTTTGCTCGGCATGCCAAACATCGTACCGGCGAATAGATCCGCCATCAGCGTTTTGTTGCTGACTGGCTTCAAGGAATTATTGAATTTATTTACCAAATTGGCGGCGGCGGCCGCATTTGCTGCATTTACCATTGTTGGGTTAGCGTTAAAGGCCTGGAGTGTGGTGGTCAGATTATTCGCATCAATTTTCAGTTGGTCAATGGCGGAACGCAAATCATTTTGATCCTGAAGGCGTACAGTTACGATAGGAAATTCCCAAGCAAAGGTATCGCGCGGCAACGCGGCCAGCATGGACGGGTTTTGAAATGCCGCATTGCGCGTATTGGAGGTAGTGACTCCGGTACCGCCCATCGCCAGCGCGCGCGGATCGTAGGTATTGTCATCGGCATAGGTAATCGAGGCACTGGCAGCCCAAATTAATGCACTGGAAAACGCAATGGCAGCAATTCTTTTTTTCATTCTCCCCTCCCCCAGAAATTTATTTTTCACGAAACCCTGAATAGGTTTCATCTCAAATGTATAACATTTAGGAGGACGTAGCAATGCACGCATCGCCGTTCGCAAAAGATTTATGCCAAGCTTGCGCTCTCAACGAGTGGCGACTTCTTGCCACCAGTCCGGAAATGCTGCTTTCACTTCGCCTGAGCGATAGAGCATATTGGCCATATCCAGTGCCGCCAGGCCGGGGGCGGTTTTAATGACATACACGTTCGAGCCTATCTCCAGCTTTTTCACCTGCTCTAATTTGTGCGAGTTCAGCCAGCTACTGACCTTCGCCTCATCCCACTGCGGATCCAGGTAAACGATGATATTGCCCGGCAAGGCCCGCATACGGCCATTGTTGCTAGGGCTGTCATGGAAAACTGGCGAGTAGTTCCCCGCGGGATTGCTGGTCATTAATCCCCGCACCGCCACCCCCCCGGTATTATTGATCTGCCATAAGCGCACTCCTGCCTGGCTCTGCTTCATGGGCCGCATCGTCGCATGGGCGTCTACCCCTTTGGCCGCCGTCACACCCGATTTGCCGGGATTAAATTCCGCCACCACCTGCGGATTCAACCATACAGTCTGTTCACGGCTGCCGTCATACCAGACATAGGATTCAGTCAGTTGACCGTCTTTAGGCGCAGCTTGTTTTAACGGCGTGGAACAGGCCGTACTGAGAGACAGCACGGCTGCCAGCGCCAGTCCTGTCATCCTTGCTGCCAATTTGATTAAAGTTTTCATTGCCGCCACTCCTTAAAAATAGAGGTATTCAAAATCAGTGCCCATAGAACTTGAGTTGCCACGATTGAAACGTCCCAGTATCCGCTGCTCTCACATCTTTCACGGTCAACCTCCATGTTCCATCCGCACTTTCACCCAAATGCCGGGCGCTGCCAAATACCCAGCCGTTATAGGGAGTGCACAGACTTGCCTGGCACTTATGCAATACCGCAAGCTGGCTGACCGTACCCGTCGGGCTGGTCAACGTGATATCCAAATCTCCGGCATAGGTATGATCCGCCGCGCTGAAAATGATCTCAACATATTCAATGCTGGCAATACCACTCGTAACTGCGAGGGTGCTGGATACACCGGTAGAGTTATTATCTGGAATTGGAGTCGCCACGTTCGTTAAGGGCGGAGAGAACGTTTTCTCAGGCGACGAGACATTCCCCCAACTCTGTGCCGCTGTTACCGCCGCAGCCGCATCTACTACACCAAAACCATACTTATGGTTGTAATGATAAATCGGTGTACCGCCTGTGTTAACCCAGCCCGGATCGGTCGCGTCATTTTTGCGCGCTGTTTGCGCCAAAATGATCCTGACATCACGCCAGCCCAGATTGGGATTGGCCGCCAGCATCAACGCTACCACTCCGGAAACCTGTGGGGTTGCAGCAGATGTTCCGTTCATGCACCTGGTATATTTAGTATCCGGATAATCGCTATAGCCTGTGTTCGGGTCTGGGGGATTTTTTCCTGCCACCCCAGTACGATCAGTGGTAGTAATGGTATGAGTAGTACAAAACTCACCACCGGGTGCACTCACCCATAGATTGGCACCGGATTCAGAATACAAAGCCTGCACCCCCTGATCATTCACCGCAGCCACCGCTATCACGCCACGGGAGTTTGCCTGACCATCGTAGTTGGAATTATCCACGCAACCCGGACAAGCTGTACTACCCGTCGCGCCATTGCCCGCAGCCCACACATACACAGTACCCTTACCGCCACGCCCGTTAGTCAGGCCAGTATTGATCGCGCTTTGCCATGTCGAAGAACTGGCGACTATATTCCCCGTGCCATCCGGATTTCCCCAGCTATTACTGGAAACGCTCACATTGACGGCGTTGCGTGTCAACGCGTCCACTTCATTGGAGGCTGTGCTGTTTTGCAAAAAATTGTAACCTACCAGCGTTGCACGGGGTGCAACGCTGGAGCCCCCCAAATTATTCAAGTCGCGCGCCGCAGCAATCCCTGCCACCGCAGTCCCGTGGCCTGAAGCTAGATCAGCAGGGTCATTGGTCGGATCACTACTGAGCGTGACATAGTTATAACTCTGACCATTAGCCGCGACATTACTTGCCAGATCTTCATGCGCCACTTCCAACCCCTCGTCCACGATGGCAATACGTACACCCGCACCTTTGGTCACTGCCCACGCAGGCTGCACATGGATATCTTCGCCCACCTTGCCCGCTGCCATAGTCGCGCCGACTTGGCCTGTGTTGAGCAAATGCCATTGATAGGCGAAAAGCGGATCAGCCTGAGCGGCAACTG
>JANYHX010000054.1 GCA_025362155.1 Gallionella sp.
AGGGATATGGTTATTTGCTGGGGGCAGCGTTATAGTGCGATTGCGATTTTACGCGAGGGCGTGTGGGAAGGGTGGGATTTCGAGTTTCAGCTCATTTTGAAAATATATAGAACTTGATCCTTTGATCCTTCTGCGCAACGAATGGTTGCATGCTTTCAAGCTGCTGACCTGAAAGAGCCTGCATGCAATTCAAAATTAAAGGGATCAGTTTCGAAGATGAACCCTTTAGCGGAGTTCGGTGCACTTTAGTTGACGACGAGAAGAATTAATATGAAAAAATTCATAAAATTTTTAGGCGAGATGTATATAGGTTTTGCCGTAATTGGTGTTGGTGTTGCTATCCTGTCAGTCGTCTCTGGAGTCAGCATAAATGAGGCTATCAATCGTGCCGCATGGCTCACCGGAATAATGATCATAGGCTTTCCCGCACTACTCGCACTCTTTTATGCTGGGTGGTATTTTTGGGGAGGAGGTAGTGCAGAGTACCATTTTTTAGGTGGCAAAATGGAGCGGCTCCATCGATCTCAATTGCAAAAATCAACAATTGTCTCAACGTCAACGATGGAGGATGAATTACATCTTGGTCGCGACCCTATGGAGTTGCTTCATGAGGTGTGGGATGCACGTGATCGAGCGATTACTGTGGGAGGCGTCATAAATCTGAGTGTTAGGAATCTACGCGGGGACTTCCTTTATACGGCGCAAGCTATTCATGCTGACAACCAGTACCTTTACAGGGTGGGAGAAAAGGTACTAGAAATAAATGAAGTCGAGTTTCGTCGGGTGATCGATAGTCCTCGGCTTTATTATTTCAGTACAGCGCTGAAACTACATAATCTGCTGAAACTAGATGATCGTAATGTTCAATAAAACAAAATTACCTAAATTGAATTGCCTCGAGGTTAATAGCCAAGAACCAAAAGTTAAAAGTTTCGGAGTCGAATAGTTTTTGCAGGAATCAACAACGCACATGAAAATCGAAATCTGGTCTGACGTGATCTGCCCGTGGTGTTACATCGGCAAGCGGCGCTTTGAAACGGCGCTCGCCAGTTTTGCGCAACGGGATGACGTACAGGTGATCTGGCGCAGCTTCGAACTGGACACGCAGGCACCGCGCCAGGGGCCGGGCACGCTGGTGGAGATGCTGGCGCGCAAATACGGCGTCAGCCCGCAGGAGGCGGCGGCGATGAATGCGCGCGTGACCGGGGTCGCCAAAGAAGTCGGGCTAGAATACCATTTGGAAAATGCGCGTCCCGGCAACACTTTTGATGCGCATCGCCTGTTGCATTTTGCCGCCTCGCGGCAGCTTGGCGATCGCGCCACCGAGCGCATCATGCATGCGTATTTTTCCGAAGCGCTGCCGGTAGGCGACCGCGCTGCACTGTCCCGGCTCGCGCCGGAGTTCGGCATCGCCGAAAATGAAGCATGGACGGTGCTGGAAAGCGATGCTTATGCCGACGCAGTGCGCGCAGATGAGGCGCGTGCTGCATCATTCGGCATCAGCGGCGTGCCGTTCTTCGTGTTCGATGAGAAATCTGGAGTGTCGGGTGCACAGCCGGTTGAAGTTTTTGCCGAAGCGCTGCAACAGGCTGATCAAGCAATTTAGTTAAAGCGCTTAACATGCAAGGGTTAATGCGCACCGCCCCGGCTTGCCACGAACGGCGGCTTTGCCCACCAGATTAGCGTGACGAGTGACAGCATCAGTGCGGCGGAAATGGTCAGGATATGATCGGTGGCGAGTGTGTAGGATTGGATGTTAATGATGTTTTCCAGGTAGGCGTAAGCGCTATCGCCGGGCATGCCGAGCCGGTGCAATTGCTCCACATAATCGGTGGCTACTGGATTGTAGGGATGAATGTTTTCCATCAATCTGGCGTGATATTGCGCCGCCTCGCTGGCCCACAGCCAGGTGGTAATCGCGGTGCCAAAACTGGCTCCAAGGTTGCGCATGAAATTGGACAGGCCGGAAGCTGCGGCAACACGCTCGGGAGGCAATCCTGACAGACTGATGGTGACCAGCGGCAAGAAAAAACAACTGATGCCCACACCCATGAACAAACGGCTGATCGCAACCGACCAATAATCAATATCAGGGGTAAAGCGCGCGCTCCAGAAACCAACCAGCGCAAATACAATGAAACCAAATGTTGTGATGGCGCGCGCATCTACGCGGCCAATGTTGGCGCCGATGACGGGACCGAGTATGACTGCCAGCACGCCACCAAAGGCTACAGTCTTGCCCGCCCACAATGCGGTATAGCCTTGAAAGGCTTGTAACCATAACGGGACGATGACGACTACGCCAAAAAATGCCATTGAACCCAGCATCAGGCATACCGCACCCACCAGAAAATTACGCCGCGCGAACAGGCGCAAATCGACAAGAGGCGAAGCGGCATCCAGTTCCCACACTACAAATACCAGCAGCGCGAACACCGCCAGCGATGCCAGCGTAACGATAATGCCAGAGTTGAACCAATCCAGTTCGTTGCCTTTGTCGAGGAGGATTTGCAGCGAGCCGATGCCGACGATCAGCAAGCATAATCCCACCCAATCCATTTTCTGGTCGCGCTGACCGGGTTGATGCGCATCGCGGTTTCCCAGCAACGCCGCCACGGAAATGCCCACTAGCAGGCCGACTGGCAGATTGACCAGAAACAGCCAATGCCAGGAAGCATTGTCAATCAGCCAGCCGCCCGCGAGCGGCCCAATGATCGGGGCAATCACCGTGGTCATCGCCCAGATGCCCAATGCCATGCCGCGTTTATGTGGAGGGTAAATCGCAGTGAGCAGCGTTTGCGAGAGCGGAATCATCGAAGCGCCAAACACCCCTTGCATGACCCGTGCGGCGAGCAACATTGAAAACGAAACCGACGCCGCGCACAACAATGAAGCCAGCGTGAACAGCAGCGTCGCGGCAACGAAACTGCGCACCGTGCCGAAACGTCCGGCAAGGTATCCCGCCAGCGGCAGCATGATGGCCTCGGCTACCGAATAGGAGGTGATGATCCAGGTTGCCTGCGTCGGGCTGACCGCGAAATCGCCGGCCATCGTGGGTACGGCGACATTGACGATGGTCAGGTCCAGGATGTTCATGAACGAGCCCAAACCGAGCGCCAGCGTTGCCAATAGCAGTTTGATGCCGCTAAGCGCCAGAGGCGGTGCGCCCGTATTCGTGGCTGAGGGCGTATTCACTTGCTTCCCAGATTATCGGCGATGATTTGCGCCACGCGTGCATCGGCGGCCTTGAGGTCTTGCGCATAGATTGAAGTGGCAGCGATGGCGGTGTTGTTGGGCAATACGGTCAATGCCGCGCCGCTGCGGTCATGCGTGTCTATGGTGGCGTTTGCAGAAAGCCCGATGCGCAATGGATGCTGCTGCAATTCTTTGTTGTCCAGCGCGATACGCACTGGCAGCCGCTGCACGATTTTGACCCAGTTGCCAGTGGCATTCTGTGCCGGTAGTAATGCGAAAGCGGCACCTGTGCCCGGTGCGAGGCCGGTCACCTGTCCATGAAATATCACGGAGCTGCCGTAAAAATCCGAAGTGATCTTAACCGGTTGTCCAATGCGCACATCGCGCAATTCGGTTTCCTTGAAATTGGCATCCAGCCATACCTTATCAAGCGGCACAAGCGCGAGCAGTGCATTGCCGGGCTGAACCCGCTCTCCAATTTGCACCGAGCGTTTGGCAACCTGTCCGCTGACAGGGGCGATTACCTGGGTGCGCGCAAGCGCAAGCGCGGCTTCGCGCACTTTCACGGCGGCGGTGCGCACATTGGGGTGGTTTTCCAGTGAGGTATTGTCCACGCGCGCGCTGGCTACGCTGGCCTGATCGACGCTTTGAGTAATAGCTGCATTGGCGGCTTGCACTGCGCTGAGTGCCGCATCATGCTGTGCACGTGCTGCGTCCCGTGAGGTTTTGGCACTCTGCAAATTTTCCGCCGAAATGAAATTCTGCTCGACCAACATTTCGCGGCGTTTGAATTCGGCCTCGGCTTGAGCTAACGCTGCATTACTGCTGGCCAACTCCGCCTGCGCACGTGCCAGATCGGCACGGCGTTGCGCAATCAGCGGAAAATTCCCCCGATTAATCGCATAAAGGCCGCGCACCTCGCGCACTGCGGCGGCCAGCGCGGCTTCTGCGCTATCCAGTTGCAGGTGCGCATCGCTGTCATCTAACTGTACCAATAATTGACCTTCGTTGACGGCCTGTGCAGTGTCGGCAAAAATAGCTACCACCGTGCCACTGGTTAGCGGCGTTACCGCAACTACATTGCCGCCGACATAAGCATCATCAGTATTACTGCGCCAGCGCGCAGAAAAAAACCACCACACAAAGACGGCTAGCACGATAACCAGCGCCAGCGCGGCAATGCCCAGTAAAATTGCGTTCCGTTTGCTGGGCTTGGCGGGCGTTGCAGGACTGTCTGAATTAGTCATGACTATTGGTTTTTTTATTGAAACGGGGGAATGAGTTTGACCGCGCTGATTTTTACTATTTTGGATTTTACCCTTAATGGTTTGACTATAGATATTTTACCATTCCAGGATAGTGCGTTATCGTACTAACAAACGCGGAGGTAATATGAGTAAAGCACTTTTGGTGGTCGGCAATAAAAACTACTCATCATGGTCACTGCGCGCCTGGCTGATGCTGAAACATGCCGGGGTGGATTTCGATGAAATGCGCATTCCGCTGTTTGTGGCAGGCTATAAGGAAAAGCTGTTGACATATTCGCCTGCGGGCAAGGTGCCGGTGTACCGCGACGGCGATGTGCTGGTGTGGGATACGCTGGCGATAGGCGAATATTTGTATGAGACCTATCCGTTACTGTGGCCTGCGCAGCGAGAAGCGCGGGCACGCGCCCGGTCGGTCAGCGCGGAAATGCATTCGGGCTTTGTGCCCTTGCGCAAGGCGATGCCGATGAACATCCGCGCGCGTGGACGCAAGGTGGCGATGTCCGCCGATCTTGAGGCCGACATCGCGCGCATTAAAACTATTTGGCGTGATCTACGCAAGCAGTATGCCGGTGCGGGGCCTTGGTTATTCGGCACATATAGTATTGCGGATGCAATGTACGCGCCGGTGGCTTTTCGCTTCCTTACCTACGGGGTGGGTGAGGCAGGCGTGGTGGACGAATATATCCAGATGGTGACGTGTGATCCGCTGGTGCAGACATGGGTTCAGGCCGCTCAAGCAGAGCAGGAAGTGGTTGCCGCCAGCGAGGTGGGTGTCCCAGCCGCTTAAATTCAGCCATTCAATAATGCTCCATGTCCGCCTGCGTCCTTCATCATCTCGGGAGGGTAGCATGGCATGGTGAAGTGGCGTATGCTAACCATATCTGTTTAAAAAGAGGAACAAAAAATGATTCAGTCTCCGTACCTTCATGGGCGCCCGTCCGGTATATTAATTCTTGTTGCCCTGCTGCTCACCGCCTGCGCCTCCACCCAGCTTAACTCGGTGTGGAAAGATCCCTCCTATCAAGCTCGTCCCGCGAAAATCATGGTGGTCGCAGTAGCCAAAAACCCAATCAACCGTAGATTATTTGAGGACGAGTTTGTCCAGCAACTTAAATCACGTGGGACGAATGCTATCGCCAGTTACACTACTCTTCCCGATAAACAGGAGGGGGATCAGGAAGTCATTGCGAAAAAAGTGGCGGAACTGGGAGCGGACACCGTGCTCATTACCCGGCTTGTAAGCAAAAAAACCGTGCATGTCTATGTGCCAGGCACTCCCTATTATCCGCCGCCTTTTTATAACTC
>JANYHX010000085.1 GCA_025362155.1 Gallionella sp.
CGAAGTAACAAAAGGGCGTGGTGCAACATTGCAAATCGAAGGACGCTTCGAGAGCGTGGTGCGCGAGATTGTTGATGATGGCTGGGACACAGCGGATGAAGAATTGCCGCCATTCAGGACGACGGTAACGGAAGAGCATGCAAAGACCATCATTTCGCACAACGAATCGCCGGATTTGCCTTTTTCACAATCCATTAATGCCTATCGCGGCTGCGAGCATGGCTGCATCTATTGTTATGCGCGGCCTTCACACGCCTATGTGAATCTTTCGCCAGGACTGGATTTCGAGCGCAAGTTGTTTGCCAAGCCGGATGCGGCGAAATTGTTGCGCGTGGAATTGGCCAAGCCTTCTTATCAATGTTCGCCTATCGCGCTCGGTTCAAACACCGATCCCTATCAGCCCATCGAACGCGAGTGGAAAATCACGCGGCAGATTTTGGAAGTGCTGGCGGAATACAAGCATCCGGTTTCCATCGTGACCAAGTCTGCACTGGTCGAGCGCGATCTCGATGTGCTTACGCAACTCGCAAGCGACCATCTGGTGCGGGTATTTGTTTCAGTGACGACACTGGATGCAGAATTGGCGCGCAAGATGGAGCCGCGTGCTGCGTCGCCGCGCCGCAGGCTGCAAGCGGTCAAGGCGCTTAACGATGCAGGTGTGCCGTGCGGGGTGATGGCCGCACCCGTGATTCCGTTCCTCACTGATGCCGAGCTCGAGCATATATTGCAGGCTGCGCATGAACACGGCGCACGCGGTGCAGGCTACGTATTACTGCGCCTTCCTTACGAAGTGAAAGATTTGTTCAAGGACTGGCTCACTGTTCATTATCCGTTGAAGGCGGAACATGTAATGAGTCGGATGCGCGAGATGCGCGGCGGACGGGAGAACGATCCCGAATTCGGCAGCCGTTTCCGTGGTCACGGACTGTTTGCCGACCTGCTGAAGCTGCGCTTCCGCAAGGCTTGTGAACGGTTGGATATGAACCTCGAAAAACATACACTGAATACCGAGCTTTTTAAACCGCCCTCTCGGAATGGACAGATGGATTTGTTCTAAGTGTAGAAAAAACGTTATCAAGCCGCCTGATCGAATACCCACGCATCCATTGCCAGCAAGCCATAGGTCATCACTTGGTTCAGATGCATGGCACCTTCGATTTTATTCGCTGCGCCGAGCGCCACAAACAGCGGCAACAAATGCTCATCGCTAGGGTGATTCTGCACGGCATGCGGCGCGCGGGTACGGTAAGCACTGAGCGCTTCGAGATCGCCCGCATCAATCCGCTCCGCCATCCAGTCACGGAACTCTGCCACCCAGGCTGGGATGGCAGCACCGGGCGAATGCTGGAAAACCGCGCGCAGATTATGCGTAATCGACCCGCTGCCGATGATCAGTACACCCTGTGCACTTAACGGACGCAATGCGCGGCCCAGCGCAATATGCCAGGCAGGATTTTTTTCGGGTTGCAGTGAAAGTTGCGCGACTGGAATATCAGCTTCGGGATACATCAAACTGAGCGGCACCCATGCGCCATGATCGAGGCCATGCATCTCATCCAGTTGCACCGGAATATTTGCCTGCTGTAATAAGGATGCTGCGGCTTGCGCCATTTCCGGCGCACCGGGTGCAGGGTATTGCAGATCGTATAACTCGGCCGGGAAACCGCTGAAGTCATGGATGGTTTCCGGCTGTGCCGCACGGCTGACGGTTGGAATGCGTGTTTCCCAATGCGCCGAAATCATCAGGATGGCGGATGGCCTCGGTAATTGTTTGCCCAGTTTGCGCCAGGCCGTGCCAGTATCGCCCGGCTCCAGCGGCAAGGTAGGTGCGCCATGGGAAACAAACAAGACAGGCATTTTCATTTGCGCTCATGCTAGCACTAATTCACACAAGCCATACGCGGCCTCGAGCCCTTCGTTACAAATTGCTGTCGTATAAAATGAAGCAGGGAAACATGTTATTGGTTCAGACTGTCAACGAGGTTGTGTAGCTGGACGTTAAAACAAACGTTGTTAAATTGTGTGGATTCTTCATAAAAAATCTATATAGTAAAACAACGCAAGTTCAAGATAAAAACCTTATGGGGAGGTAAGAGATGAATAAGCATTTGAGATGTGTATTTTTGTGTTTCGTACTAAGCACTGCTCTGTCAGCCCATGCTGCTGACAAAAAAGTTGATCCGTATCTGCGCCCAATTCCAGTACCCTATCCTGCCGATAACATGCCTACGCCCGAGCGAATTGAGCTCGGCAAGATGCTGTTTTTTGATCCTCGATTATCTGGTTCTGAATGGATTAGTTGTGGTACCTGCCATAATCCGGCACTGGCCTGGACAGACGGGTTACCGGCCATGCTTGGTAATGGCATGGCCAAGGGGCTGCGCAGCACGCCTACTATCCTGAATACAGCATACAACCAAATGCAATTTTGGGATGGCCGCGCCAAGACATTGGAAGAGCAGGCATTGGGGCCCATCCAGGCACCGGGAGAAATGAATAGTCAGGACATGGACGACTTGGTGAAGCGCTTAAATACCATTGAGGGTTACCGCAAAACTTTCGATAAAGCCTATCCGAATGAAGGAATTAACCCGCAAACCATTGCCAAAGCGATTTCGAGTTTCGAGCGCACAGTGGTTTCAACAGAAGCTCCCTTTGACAAATGGCGCAAGGGCGACAAAAACGCAATCAGTGTATCCGCGCAGCGTGGGTTTGATCTGTTTACCGGCAAAGCAAATTGCACTGAGTGCCATCAAGGATTTAATTTTGCCGATGATGGATTTCATAACATTGGTTTGCCGGTAAGTGAAATGGAAGATGTCGGCCGGTTTGCGCACCGCAAGATCAAGGTGAACAAGGGCGCATTCAAAACACCTACCTTACGTGACGTAGCGCTTACCGCGCCGTACATGCACAATGGCGTATATAAAACTTTGGCCGAAGTTGTGGAACACTATAATAAGGGCGGGGTAAATATGGAAAATCTGGATCCAAATCTGAAACCTTTACACTTGAATGACCAGGAAAAGGCAGACATTGTGGCGTTTTTACTGAGCCTGACAGGGAAGCCAATGGAAATGACTATCCCGCATTTACCCCCCATGGATCAATAGATTTTTATCTTACCATTGCAATTAAAATCGGAGTTAGTGATGAAAAATTTTATGTACTTTATAAGCTCGATATTTACTTTAGCAACTATCAGCACCCCGCTTCTGGCCGAGGACGTAGCGACCTATACGGTTGATCAAAAGGACAAAGCATTCAGCAAGAGTTATTTAAAAATCAAGGCCGGTGAAACGATAGATTTCAGGAACATGGATCCCTGGATGCATAATGTCTTTTCGTTGTCGGATGTACAGAGTTTTGACTTGGGTTCCTATCCAACACCTCAGGCGAAGCGGGTCCTATTTGATAAACCAGGTAAGATTGATGTCGAATGCGCCATTCATCCGCAGATGCATATGGTGGTGGAGGTTGTAAAGTAACACGATGGTCTTCGCGGTATTTGCCCAACGTAATGATCGCTTGCAATGTTTAAACATTTAAGCATTAAATTCCGTTTAATCTTTGTCCTTGCATTCCTGTCACTGGGAGTGTTGGGAATTGGTGCAATGGGTCTGGTTGGCATTAGCAAGACTAATGAAGGTTTGCGAGATGTTGCTATTCCGCTGGGGCAAATGAAGCAGATTGAATTGTTATTACAACAAGACCGTTTCTCTACGACCATCTTCCTGGCTGCCCCTACCCCTGAGGTCATTAGCAACAACAGCGCTCGCATCGAAAATAATATTGCCGAAGTAGCCACGATTTTTAAAGCCTACATGGCAACTGATTTGGTTCCGGAAGAGAGAGAGTTGGCGGAAAAGTTTGCCCAGGATAACAGCCAGTTCGTTACCGAAGGTTTGAAACCAGTCATGGAAGCGTGGCGTACCGGTGAATTCAGGGTGGCAAACGGCATCATCGCGAATAAAATCAGTGCTCTTTATCGCCCGATTTCGATGGAGATAGATAAGCTCAGCGAACTGCAAATGACGATTGCAAGCCAAAAATATGAGCAGGCACAGCAGCGCTACAGGACGATGCGAAATATTTTTGTGGTTGCGATAAGTTTAGGCTTGGGAACGGCAATATGGATGGGTTTTGCACTTATCCGCGCCATCGTCCGTCCACTTCACTATGCGGTAACGGTCGCCCATGCGGTGGCCGCCGGCAATTTGACCAGCCAAATTAAATTCATCGTCGAGGATGAGGCAGGCCGGTTAATGCAAGCGCTGAAAGACATGAATGACAATCTGGTTAATCTGGTAGGAGATGTGCGTGCCAGCGCGGATATTATCTCCGCCGCAACCAAAGAAATCGCCACCGGCGACACCGACCTTTCGCAACGCACCGAAGAACAGGCCAGCAGTTTGCAAGAAACTGCCTCTACCATGGAGGAACTCACCGCCACCGTCAAGCAGAACGCCGAGAACGCCAACCAAGCCAATCAGCTTGGGATGGGCGCACGCACGGTGGCGATGAAAGGTGGTGAAGTAGTAAGTAAGGTGATTACCACCATGTCCTCAATCAATGCGTCTTCGAAAAGAATTGTGGACATCATTAGCGTAATTGAGGGCATTGCGTTCCAGACCAATATCCTTGCGCTGAATGCGGCAGTAGAAGCAGCGCGTGCTGGAGAGCATGGCCGGGGTTTTGCCGTAGTGGCAAGCGAAGTCCGCATTTTGGCACAACGCAGTGCCGCCGCGGCCAAAGAAATAAAGCAGCTGATTGATGACTCTGTAGACCAAGTGACTGGCGGCACCAAACTGGTTGGCGAAGCCGGGAAAACTATGGAGGAAATCGTAACTGCCGTAAAAAGTGTTACCGATATTATGGCAAAAATACTGTCCGCCTCAGTGGAACAAAGTGCCGGAATAGATCAGGTGAACGATGCACTCGTCCAGATGAACGAAGCTACCCAGCAGAACGCGGCATTGGTAGAGCTCGTGGCTTCCGCAGCAGAATCAATGGAGGAGGAGGCAGGAAAATTAACCCAGGCAGTAAGCCGATTCAACCTGGGCGGAGAAAGCACGAGCCAGCCCCAATTACGCTTTCCCACGTTGTCTGGTCAACCACTACCCATGCGCAAATCCTCGATGTCCAAACCCAGTGGCAACCATAAAAGTTCCCCAAGAAGAATTGAAAAAGGTGAATGGGAAGAGTTTTGATATGAGCCTATACAGGGTAACAGCAAGGCAGAAAGCATAGTCAGGCTACCTGCATCATCTTCTCATTCCAAAAATGGAATTTGTACCAACACAAAGGGCGCACATGAATACCAACCATACCCTGACGAAAATCGTCATCATCGTCGCGGGGATTATTTCTTCAATTGTTTTCATAGCAATTCCAGTTGGTTATTTTTCGGTAGGGTATCGTTACGAATCTGCGGCATTGCAAGCTGAGGCCAATCGTAGTGCTAATAGCATTTCTGAAATTATTGATGCTAATCCGGACTCATGGCGTTTAAACAAACGTCTTCTGGTCGTCACGCTGATTTTAAACGCATCGTTTACAGCAACACACCGCAATCACATCAGGGATGAGCAGGGCAATAGCGTTGCCTTTATACCAGTTGATCTGGATTGGCCGGTTTTAGCTCGCACTGCGGTGTTAAGTCAGGGTAATAAAATTGCCGGCGAAGTGGAGGTCGCGAAAAGTTTGCGCCCACTCTTAATTGCCACTGGCGTCGCCACTCTAATTAGTTTTCTATTGGCGTTGATAATTTACTTGGCCCTTAAGGTATTGCCCTTGCGTGCGTTGACACGTGTGATCAAGAATCTCGATGAAACGCAAGAATTGTTACGGGCAGAAATACAAGCTAAAGAGCAGGCATTAGTAGAAGCACAGGATATTGGCAGTGCAATGCGCCACCAGGCAATGCATGATGGCCTCACCAATTTGCCTAACAGGATTTTGCTGCATGATCGACTGAAGCAGGCCATTTTGATTAGTGTCCGGGAAAAGAAAATACTGGCGCTGATCATGATGGATCTTGACCAATTCAAAAGTATCAATGACACACTCGGGCATCATATCGGCGATATGGTATTGCAGCAGATAGCCATGCGCTTGCAACAGGTATTGCGTGGTTCAGACACGGTGGCGCGGTTGGGTGGAGATGAATTTGCAATTTTGCTGACCGCAATCAGCGCGCGGGAGGGCGTCATCATCGCAGCGCAAAAAATTCTGGAGACCATTCGGCTGTCATTGGAGATTGAGGGACATATACTGCACATCGGTGCCAGTCTTGGTGTTGTATTGTTTCCGGAACATGGTAACAGTCCTGAAATCCTGATGCGCAGTGCCGATGTGGCGATGTATAGCGCAAAGCGCGCCAAAAGCGGCTTTGCGATTTATGATGCCAAGCAGGATATGCAAAATACACAACTTGCTTATCTGCAGAGAGACTTGCAAACTGCTGTTGAGGAAAATCAGTTTATACTTCATTACCAGCCTAAAATTGATCTCACCAGCAATCGTATTTGCGGCGTAGAAGCCTTGATACGGTGGCAACATCCCACAGCAGGACTGATTTTTCCGGATACCTTTATTCCTGTGGCAGAACAAAATGGTTTAATCAAACCCTTGACCCGCACTGTGCTCAAAATGGCTTTACAGCAATTAACAGAATGGCAGCACAAGGGACGCGCGTTTCCGGTTGCAATCAACATTTCCGCGATCAATTTGCAGGACCCTTCATTTCCGGAACAGGTTCTACAAATTATGCGTGATTTTCCAGTTTCACCGACCCTGCTCGAAATGGAAATTACCGAAACCGCTTTAATGCAAGATCCACTGCGTGCCATCGAAACGGTCAAAAAATTATGTGATATAGGCATTGTCATTTCCATAGACGATTTCGGTACCGGTTATTCTTCAATGGCATACCTCAAAAAACTGGTGGTGGCAAAAATCAAGATCGATAAGTCCTTTGTACTCGACATGATTAAAAATAAAAATGACAATGTGATTGTCCGCTCCACCATTGACCTGGCCCATAATCTGGGTTTAACCGTAGTCGCCGAAGGTGTTGAAACCGCGGATGCATTAGAGCAGCTAAGAACGCTGGGATGTGATATTGCGCAGGGCTATCATATAGGTCGTCCGGTTTCCGCCGATAAACTGGACGAATGGCTGGAGGAATCAAATTTCGGTACCGCTCAATATGAGGCACCTTTATAATGAAAGGGAAGATTACTTTTTATAAAGAGCTGTGCCTATTGACCTACAGAAACAAAAGGAGACAAACCAGGAAATATTTGATCTGTTGTCTTTTGCTGGTTATTCCCGGTTTAATAAAGGTTGCGATTGCCGAAGACCAGCAAGCCGAATTGCGTAAACAGGCACTGACCGTATTTACCTCGTTACGTGCTGACACTATTGCGCCACAGGGGTCGTCATTAGCCCAAATTTCTTTGGGTCGGGTCCTTTTTTTTGATAAGCGTATCTCGGCTAGCGGCAAAATCAGCTGCGCAATATGCCACCAACCTGAATTTTACGGATCAATGGATACCTCTCTGGATGCAGGTAACCCTGCTCCATCACGCAATGTTCAAACCGTGTTGAACGCCTCGTTAAACTTTGCGAATAACTGGTATGGCGATCAGACCAGCGTGGAGAACCAGGCGCTGACTTCTCTGGTTTCTGAATCCGGGTTGGGGCACGCAAGCCAAGCGAGCGCCATTGCAAAGATTAAGGCCATACCCACATATCGAAAACTTTTTTCAGCAGCGTTCCCCAATAATCCTGATCCGGTCACTCCCCAAAATTGGGCTGTGGCGATCGGCGCATTTGAGCGCACGTTAATCACGCCCTCACCTTTCGATGACTATCTTGCAGGTGACGATCAAGCCATTTCCGTTGAGGCCAAAATAGGGCTCAGCAGATTTATGGGCATCGGTTGCATTGCGTGCCACAATGGTGTCGGGATTGGCGGCGGTAGTTACCAAAAATTCGGCATATGGGAAGATTATTGGCGCGTCACAAGCAGCGGCCAGATTGATAAAGGCAGGTTTAATCTGACCCACGATGAAAATGATCTTTATGTGTTCCGCGTGGCCGATCTCAGAAATGTCAAAATGACTCCTCCTTATTTTCATGACGGATCAGTACAGACTCTGCCACAAGCTGTGCGCATTATGGGAAGGATACAGCTAAGGAAAACGCTGTCGGATGAAGATGTGAAATATATCGTGGCTTTTTTGGGCACGTTAACAGGAAAGTTGCCGGATATTTTTTCACCGCCTTAACTGGACGGGATGATTATGGAACACAGGCGATTAGGCACAAGCGATCTGCAGGTGTCGGCCTTGGCACTCGGCACGATGACCTTTGGCGAACAAAACAGCGAGGCGGATGCGCATGCGCAGCTTGACTTGGCAGTTTCTCGCGGAATAAATTTTATTGATGCCGCTGAAATGTATCCGGTTCCACCGCGTGCTGAAACACAGGGGCGTACCGAGAGTTATATTGGCTCGTGGTTGAAACATCAGCGGCGTGACGAACTCATTATCGCCACCAAGATCACCGGCCCATCGCGCGGATTTTCATGGATACGTAACAGTCCGCGCCTCAACTGCGAGCACCTCAATGCCGCGGTAGACGGCAGTCTGAAACGCTTGCAAACCGATTACCTTGACCTTTATCAGATTCATTGGCCGGACCGTTATGTGCCGATGTTCGGCGCGAACAGTTACGATGTGACGCAAGAGCACGACACAGTACCGATCATCGAACAACTGCAGGCGCTGGCGGATTTAGTCAAGGCTGGAAAGATACGTCACATCGGACTGAGTAACGAAACACCGTGGGGTGTGAGCGAATTCGTCAGGTGCGCGGAGAAATACGGATTGCCGAAAATCGTGTCCGTACAAAATGCTTACCATCTGATGAATCGCAATTTCGAAACCGGGCTCGCGGAAGTTTGTCACCATCTTAAAGTCGGGTTGCTGGCGTACAGCCCGCTGGCCTTCGGCTGGCTGACCGGCAAATATCTCGTCGATCCCAACGCGAAAGGGCGCATCACTTTGTTTCCCGGCTTCGGGCAGCGCTACGCAAAACCCAATGTGCCGACAGCAAGCAAAGAATATGTACGCATCGCACAAAACGCAGGATTGGCTCCGGCGAAAATGGCATTGGCCTTCGCGCGCACGCGCTGGTTCAACAGCAGCGTGATACTCGGCGCAACAAATTTGAACCAGCTGAAAGAAAATCTGGACAGCGCAGAACTGGTATTACCGGCGGAGATGCTCGAAAAAATCGAGGCAGTACACAAACTGTATCCAAACCCGGCGCCGTGAAAAGTGTTTACAAAATAATAATATTTAATAAAGATGCGGGAGGAATCATGACACAGGCTAATCGTGGCGGATGGAAGACGTGTAGCCGGGGACACAAATATCGCGGTACAGGCCCTTGCCCTATCTGTTGGCCTGGCGGGGTGACTAAACGGAAGAAGTAAAATCCGGGCTTCCCGGCAAGCAAGGGCCTGTATGTGGTTAAACAGATTGTCGCAAAACGGGGGAACGCATATTATCTGTTGAGCGGGGCAAAACGGCAGGAGAATGGAACCATGAAATTCAGGATTTATCGCTATAACCCGGACACCGATGCCGCACCGTACATGCGCGACTACGATCTGGATATTGCAGCAGGCAACATGATGTTGCTCGATGCATTACTGTTGATCAAGGAGCAGGACGATAGCTTGAGCTTGCGCAAATCCTGCCGCGAAGGCGTGTGCGGGTCGGATGCAATGAACATCAATGGGCGCAATGGGCTGGCGTGCGTGACGCCATTGTCTTCGCTCAAGGAACCAGTTGAACTACGTCCGCTGCCGGGGTTGCCCGTGATCCGCGATCTTATCGTGGATATGACGCAGTTTTTCAAGCAATACCATTCGATCAAGCCCTACCTGATTAACAACGATCCGCCGCCCGAAACCGAGCGGCTGCAATCGCCGCAACAACGCGCCCATCTGAATGGTTTGTATGAATGCATTCTGTGTGGCTGCTGCACCTCGGCGTGCCCTTCGTTCTGGTGGAACCCGGACAAGTTCGTCGGCCCGGCGGGATTGTTGCAGGCTTATCGATTCATTGCCGACACGCGCGACCAGGCCACCGCCGAGCGACTGGATGACCTGGAAGACCCCTATCGTTTGTTCCGCTGCCATACCATCATGAATTGCGTGGATGTGTGTCCAAAAGAGTTGAACCCGACCGAGGCGATTGGGAAAATCAAGGATATGATGGTGAAGCGCATAGTATGAAAAATCTGGAAAGAATACGCTGGCGCGCCCGACGCGGGCTACTGGAACTGGATATTGTGTTGGGACGTTTTATTGAAGCGCATTATGCACAGCTTGATGATGCCGAAAAAAAAGCGTTCGAAACGTTGCTGGATATGCCTGACAACCCACTCTGGGATATGATTGTGGGAAGAGCGGAGCGAGGGGTTCCGGAGGCGGTGCAGGGCGAACAGCAAGCCTTGCTGGAAAAAATCCGGACAGTTTAATGCCTGTATTACCCATGCCATAAAGTAGTTCATCAGGAGTATTATGAAAAAAGACCGTCTCGCAACATTGACCTTGGATGATGGGCGTAGCATCGAATTACCTATTCTTTCTGGCACGCTCGGCCCCGATGTGATTGATATACGCAACCTCGGAAAATTGGGCGTATTCACCTATGATCCGGCGTTTTTTTCTACTGCCAGTTGCACTTCCGCGATCACTTTTATTGACGGTGATGCCGGCTTGCTTTACTACCGTGGTTATCCGATCGAACAGCTGGCCGAGCAATCTGATTTTCTGGAGGTGTGTTATCTGCTGTTGAATGGCGAATTGCCCAAGGCGGCGACCAAGGCTGCATTCGTGCACAAGGTAACCGAACACACCATGGTGCATGACCAGATGGCACGTTTCTTTACCGGCTTCCGCCGCGACGCGCACCCCATGGCGGTAATGGTTGGGGTTGTAGGCGCATTATCGGCGTTCTATCACGACTCTCTGGACATCAACAATCCCGAGCACCGCGATCTTTCCGCGATGCGTTTGCTTGCCAAGGTGCCGACCATCGCAGCGATGGCCCACAAGTACCACACCGGTTTCCCGTTCATGTATCCGAGAAACAAATTCAGTTATGTGGAAAACATCATGTACATGATGTTTGCCACCCCGGCTGAGGATTATGTGCCCAACCCGATATTGGTGCGCGCGCTGGAACGGATTTTTATTTTGCATGCCGACCATGAGCAGAATGCCTCCACTTCGACGGTGCGCCTGGCGGGCTCGAGCGGGGCGAATCCATTTGCCTGCATCTCGGCGGGCATCGCCGCGCTATGGGGTCCGGCGCACGGGGGTGCCAATGAAGCCGCATTGAATATGCTCGAAGAGATCGGCGATGTATCGCGTGTGAAAGAATACGTACAGGGGGTGAAAGACAAAAAATATCGACTGATGGGTTTTGGTCACCGTGTCTACAAGAACATGGATCCGCGCGCCAGCGTGATGCGTCAGACCTGTCATGAAGTATTGTCCGAACTGAAGCTGGAAAACAATAAGCTGTTCGAACTGGCGATGGAGCTGGAGCATGTTGCGTTAAGTGACCCCTATTTCATTGAGCGCAAGCTGTATCCGAACGTGGATTTTTATTCCGGCATCGTATTGCGCGCACTGGGTATACCGAGCAATATGTTCACGGTAATTTTTGCGGTGGCGCGCACCATAGGCTGGATCTCGCAATGGAATGAGATGATCGCCGATGCCGAGCACAAGATCGGTCGTCCGCGCCAACTGTATCGCGGGGCGGTGAAGCGCGATTATGTGCCTGTAGGCAGCCGATAATGAATAATCCGGATATACGCTGGCAACAACGATTTTCGAATTACAAAAAAGCCTTGCTGCATCTTGATAATGCCGTGAAGCTCAGTGAACAGCGCGCACTTTCATATCTGGAAAAACAAGGAGTGATTCAGGCATTTGAGTTCACTCATGAATTAGCTTGGAATGTATTGAAGGATTACTTGCAAGACCAAGGTAATCAAAGCATAAAAGGGTCAAAAGATGGCACCCGCGAGGCTTTTCGGGTGGGGCTCATCGCCGATGGCGAACAATGGATGGCGATGATACAAAGCAGGAACGTCTCATCACATACTTACGATGAGCGCACCGCGGAACAATTGGTTAACGCAATCATCGAGCATTATTTTCCATTGTTTGAGTCGCTCCAAACAGAAATGGAAAAATACCTTCCATGAACACAATCACCCAATTTGGCTTATCGGTAGCGACGTTAAATAAGCTCAATAGCGTTTTTGAGCGGCATAACGCAATTGGCTCAGTGCTCATCTACGGCTCGCGTGCCAAAGGCAACTATCATCCCGGTTCCGATATTGACCTTGCCATCAAGGGTGACGATATTTTATTTGCAGAATTTCTGCAAATCGAAGATCAAATTGATGATTTGATGTTGCCTTACACAGTAGATTTATCACAGTATTGTCAGTTGGGTAATGTCGATTTAATCGCGCATATCGACCGCGTCGGGGTGGAAATTTATGTGAAAAATATATTGGCGACAAAGCAGCGTGATATACAACATGGAGAGGTTGAACATGATTTTTTACCGGCGGAACGGCGTTGAACGAACCAGTTAATTTTATGCAATTGATGCAGGACAGCTCGCTGCTGTTCGGAACCAACGCGCCTTTTATCGAAGGATTATACGAACAATACCTGCTGGACCCCACTGCTGTTCCAGGTGCGTGGCGCAGTTATTTTGATGCGTTGCCAGCATTGCCGAACGGTGCGCATGATGTTGCGCACAGTGCCATTCAGCAGGCTTTTGCGGCATTGAAAAAAACCAAACCGGGCAGTGGGTTTTCATCCGGCGCGGATTCAAATAATGGCGATTCAAACGGTGCCGACCTGGAGCGCAAGCAGGTCTATGTGTTGCAACTCATCAATGCGCATCGCTTCCTCGGCGTGCGTGTCGCCAATCTCGATCCGCTCAATCGCCACGCCAAACCGGTGATTCCCGAACTCGACCCGGCTTACTATGGCTTGGACGAAGCCGATCTCTACACCACCTTCGACACCGGTTCATTAGTCGGCGGCGCGCGCATGACCTTGAGCGAGATACTCAAACTATTGCGCCAGACCTACTGCGGCAGCATAGGCGCGGAATATATGTACATCAGCGATGTGGAGCAAAAACGCTGGATACAGAATCGTCTGGAAGGGGCGCGCGGACAGGCCGGCTACGATACTGAAATGCATAGGCGCATCATGCAGCGCTTGACTGCCGCCGAAACACTGGAGCGCTATCTGCATACCAAATTTGTCGGCCAAAAACGCTTTTCGCTGGAAGGCGGTGAGACGCTAATTCCGTTGCTCGATCATTTATTGCAGCGCTGTGGCGCGCAAGGCATAAAGGAAGCCGTGATCGGCATGGCGCACCGTGGGCGGCTAAATGTGCTGGTGAATATTCTGGGCAAACAGCCGAGCATGTTGTTCGCCGAATTTGAAGGTGTACATGCCGAAAATCTGACTTCTGGCGATGTGAAATACCATCAGGGATTTTCCGCCGATATTGCCACTGCCGGTGGCAATCTGCATGTCGCGCTGGCATTCAATCCGTCGCATCTGGAAATTGTCGATCCGGTGGTGGAAGGTTCAGTGCGCGCTCGTCAACATCGTCTCAAGGATTTCGACGGTTCAAAAGTCATCCCGATTTTGTTGCATGGCGATGCCGCGTTTGCCGGACAGGGCGTAGTGATGGAAACACTCAGCATGTCGCAAACCCGGGGCTTCCATACCGGCGGCACAGTGCATGTCATCATCAATAACCAGATCGGCTTCACCGCCTCGGATGCGCGCGACATGCGTTCCAGCACCTATTGCAGCGATGTGGCGAAGATGGTGGATGCGCCGATTTTTCATGTGAACGCGGATGCTCCCGACGCGGCATTGCTGATTACTGAAATCGCGCTGGATTACCGCATGCGCTTTCATAAGGACGTGGTGATTGACTTGGTGTGCTTCCGCAAATTGGGACAC
>JANYHX010000101.1 GCA_025362155.1 Gallionella sp.
AACCGGTGACCAAGGTGTGTTCAGTACCCGTATCGCGTATGTGAACCGGCAGGGACAGAAGTTCAGCCTGATCGTGGCGGATAGCGACGGCTACAACGAACAAACCGTGCTGGCGCAAAACGAGCCCATCATGTCGCCGAGCTGGTCGCCGGATGGTAGCCATCTTGCGTATGTCAGCTTCGAAACCGGACATGCAGCCATTTATGTGCAATCGCTTTACAACAATCAGCGCACGCTGCTGGCCAATTTTCGCGGCAGCAATAGCGCCCCGGCCTGGTCGCCGGATGGCAAACAATTAGCTATTGTTTTGACCCGCGACGGCAGTTCGCAGATTTACCTGATACGCCCGGACGGCAGCGGCGTGCGCCGCATTACATTCAGTGGCGTAATTGATACCGAGCCTAATTTCTCTCCAGACGGACAATCTCTGTTGTTCACCTCGGATCGTGGCGGCAGTGCGCAAATTTATCGTATGTCCGCCGAGGGCGGCGCAGAGCAGCGCATGACATTTGGCCAAGGCAATAATTTTTCGCCTCGTTACAGTCCAGATGGAAAAGGTTTTGTCTATGCGCATTTTACCAACGGAAAATTTTATATTGCCGCGCAGGATTTTCAGACTGGACAAGTAGAAATTCTCACTGCTGGTGGGTGGGAGAAAAAACCCAGTTTTGCGCCGAACGGGAAACTTATCCTGTTTGCCAGCGAGGCACGGGGTCGTGGTATATTGGCAACTGTGTCCAGCGATGGGCGAGTGCAGCAACATATGTTCACCCAACATGGCGATGCGCGTGAACCCGTATGGGGGCCGCACCTGTAGAAGTTCCTGTAGTAAACAAACCTAGCAAAAGGAGAAGCATGATGAAGAAGCTTGTTATTAGTATTGTATTGGTGAATTTACTGGTCGCCTGTGCTAACCAACCACCCAAGACACCTGAAGCTACGGCACCAGTGCCTGCGCCTGCTGCACCCGAAACCACAACCGCACCGGAAGCCTCTACTACTACAACTCCCTTGGCGGATGTTGATCCCTTGAGCGACGCAGCCGGTCTGCTAGCCAAGCGCAGCATTTATTATCCTTTCGATGTTTCTGCGGTACAGGATGCCGACAAACCAATCGTGGAAGCGCATGCAAAATATTTGAGTGAGCACCCCGATCGCAAAGTTCACGTGGAAGGTAATACCGATGAACGTGGCAGTAATGAATATAACCTGGCGCTCGGCCAGCGTCGTGCGGATAGTGTGAAACAGATGCTCATTGTAGGCGGCGCAAAAGCCAGCCAGATTGAAACTGCTAGCTATGGCGAAGAAAAGCCTAAAGGGACTGGCCATGACGAGGCTGCATGGTCGCAAAATCGCCGCAGTGATATTAAGTATTGATAGTAACCATGCTGAAGCAACGCGCGCTCTTGCTGTTGAGTCTGTGTGCCAGTCTTTCTGCGCAAGCGGGATTGCTGGAGGACGATGATGCACGGGAACAAATCAAGCAGCTCGAGACGCGCGTAGTGAAGCTGGAGGACGCGGCCAAACAGCAAACAAAAGCCATGCTGGATATGCAAGGCCAGATTGAAGCGCTGAATACGGAAATCCGCAAACTGCGCGGCCAGAATGAAGAAATAGCGCATGGCTTGCAAGATGCTGAAAAACGCCAAAAAGATTTTTATGTGGATCTGGATACACGGGTACGCCATTTTGAATCGACAGAAGAAGCAAGCAAAGAAGCTGCAGCCGCAGTCGCAGTCGCCAAACCTGTTGCTACTCCTGCCGCTGTCGAGTTACCTGCCCCCGTCTCAGAAGCGCGTGCGCTGGAATCTGCCTACGATTTATACAAGATTGGTAACCAGGCGGAGGCGGTCAAGGCATTCCAGGAGTTTCTTAAAAAATATCCCGATTCAGTTCATGTTCCCAATGTGAATTATTGGCTGGGCAATGCACAGTATGCGCAAAAGGATTATCCGGGCGCGCTGGATAGTTATCTTGGATTGCTCAAGGATTATCCGGACACACCAAAAACGCCCGATGTGTTATTGGCAATAGCGGAGTGCCAGCAAAAGTTGAAACGGCCTATCCCCGCGCACAAAACGCTTAGTCAACTGATAGCCAAATATCCAGCCAGCGCAGCTGCTGCTCAAGCCAGAAAATTGCTCGCTGATACCAAGTAGTCTTCCCATGCCGCAAGATACAGGCGTGCAACTGCGCATCACTGAAATTTTTTATTCCCTGCAAGGTGAAACCACTCGCGTTGGCCTGCCCACGGTATTTGTCCGTCTGACTGGCTGCCCGTTACGCTGTACCTATTGCGACACAGCGTATGCTTTTACGGGCGGGAAAAATATGAGTTTGACTCACATTCTTCAACAGGTTGCCGATTATGCGCCGCACTATGTGACGGTCACCGGCGGTGAACCGCTGGCGCAAAAAAACTGCCTGCCTTTGCTGCACGCTTTGTGTGATGCGGGCTACCAGGTATCTCTGGAAACTGGCGGGGCGCTGAACATCAGCGCAGTGGATGCACGAGTGATGCGCGTGGTGGATATCAAAACCCCGGCGTCCGGTGAAGTGGAAAAAAATCGTTGGGAAAATTTAGCGCTGTTGACTCAACACGACGAAATAAAATTTGTGTTGTGCGATGAGAATGATTACCAATGGGCGAAGCAAATTTTGCAGCAACATCAACTGGCCGAGAAATGCACCGTGTTATTTTCGCCAGCCCACGATGCGCTGAACGCCACCCAATTGGCTGACTGGATATTGCACGATCATTTGCCGGTGCGCATGCAACTTCAGATGCATAAAATTTTATGGCACAACACGCCCGGCCACTGAGGATGAAAAACGCAGTAGTGCTTTTATCGGGCGGCATGGATTCCGCGACTGTGCTGGCGATGGCGCGTATGCAGGGCTATACCTGTTGCGCCTTGAGTGTCGATTACGGGCAGCGTCACCACGCCGAACTGGCTGCCGCGCAACGCGTGGCGCAAACGCTGGGCGCGCATGAACATCGCGTGGTGAAGATTGACCTCACCGGATTTGGCGGCTCGGCGCTCACCGATAACAACATCGCGGTTCCGCAACACGCCACTACAGGCATTCCGCTTACTTATGTGCCCGCACGCAACACCATCATGCTGTCGCTGGCACTGGCGTGGGCAGAGGTGTTGCACGCGCAGGACATTTTTATCGGAGTGAACGCGGTCGATTATTCCGGCTATCCAGATTGCCGTCCCGCCTTCATTGAGGCGTTCGAGCGCATGGGGAATCTCGCCACCAAAGCAGCTGTGGAAGGACATCCACTTACCGTGCATGCGCCGCTGCTGAATATGAGCAAAGCAGAAATCATTCGCCAAGGGCAGGCATTGCGCATCGATTTTGCGCAGACTGTTTCCTGTTATCAGGCCGACGAAGAAGGGCGCGCCTGCGGTGTTTGCGACTCCTGCCGCTTACGCCGCGCCGGATTTTTTGCTGCCGGTGTAAATGATCCGACAGCGTATCGCCTAACATAGTCATGCTAATTTTGTGTACCGTTTTTGCGTTGACAGTGCAGTCCATATCCGTATAATTCGCGCTCCTTTGCGAGGGGTCGTTAGCTCAGCCGGTAGAGCAGCGGACTTTTAATCCGTTGGTCGCCAGTTCGAATCTGGCACGACCCACCAGCTTGCAAAAGAGCTTCAAGTTTTTCCTGTAATGCCGCTTTAGCTCAGTTGGTAGAGCAACCGCCTTGTAAGCGGTAGGTCGTCAGTTCGAATCCGACAAGCGGCACCATTATCTATAAGGCTTGCAGCGATGCAGGTCTTTTTTACGCCTAGCAGTTTTGTGTCCGTGTAGGCGCAGTGTAGGATTTGCCGGAATGTGTGGCTTCACTTGCCACGCGCCCACAAATAGAAAAACCGCCAGGCTATCTCTAGCGGCGGTGGCCTATTGTCTCCATTCAATCCATGACATGCTATGAGGGGTGCGCACGCTCCATGCTGTCCAGATAGATGAATCCAAACATAGCCCCATCAACTCACTGCATGAGGTGTATCAAACCGCTTTCCCCGTTGACCGCTCAGTCACGGCGCTTGCAATTAACCCCGCAAGCCCCGCGCCTTCGCTAGCGTAGTAGTATGTTCGTGCCGACTGAATATTGACCCAGGTCCTGTCGCTGTATTTTGAGCCAACAGCTGTGGATAAGTGTACCAAATAGCTGGTTCTTGAAGTTCTCCTTTTCATTTTTCTATACGCCACCAGAATGCGAGAGGGAACTCGCGATGGGCGTAACCCGTAGCGAATCCCCTCTCGCCCCAACTCAGAACGGCTCGTCAGCCGGAACCTCTTTGCTTCCTTTGTGTTTTTGCTCCCCCGATTTGATGCGCGACTTCGCAGCCATACTGCTGTGCTGGAACCGGTATGACTCATTCCCCGTCTCTACGATATGGCAGTGATGGGTGAGTCGATCCAGTAGCGCGCCGTGGTCATCTTGGCATCACCGAACACGCTCGACCATTCCGAGAAGCTCAGGTTCGTGGTGATGATCACGCTCGTGTGCTCGTACAGTTTGGACAGCAGATGAAACAGCAAGGCACCGCCGACCTGGCTGAACGGCAGGTATCCAAGTTCATCGAGAATGACCATATCCATACGCATCAAGCTCAGCGCAAGCCGACCAGCCTTGCCGTCGCGCTTCTCCCGTTCCAGCACATTGACCAGATCCACCGTGGAGTAGAAGCGCACTTTTCCATGTCTTGCTTTTATTATTGCACAGCGTTAGCCGGGCTAATCGGTCAGGCGGCCAGCCTTTCCAGCGGCTTTATTTTCGGGCTTGGCTGTTGCTCGGCTTGCCACAAGTCCCACTGTGTTTGCATTCCAAGCCAAACATCGGGGGAAGTGCTAAGCCATGCCGAGAGGCGCAAGGCCATCCCCGCCGTTACTCCGGCCTTGCCGTTCAGTACTTTGGATAGCGTGACGCGGGATACCTTTAATGCCTGTGCCGCGCTCGTTATCGTCATGTCTTCCGGTATCCATTCCCGTAATACTTCGCCGGGGTGTGCTGGGTTGTGCATTCTGCTCATTTTCAATATCTCCTAGTGGTAGTCCTGATAATCAACCAGCTCGGCATCGTCACCCTCAAAGGTGAATGTCATACGCCAGTTCCCGTTTACCGTCACAGAATAATGCCCGGCAAGGTTGCCAGTCAGCGGGTGAAATCTCCAGCCTGGTGCGTTCATGTCATCCGGTCGCTTTGCGCTGTCCAACATGGTCAACATTATGCGCAGCTTTCCGGCATGGTGAGGCTGTATGCCAGCCTTGCTCCCTTTTCGGAAGAATGTCTCAAGCCCCTTGTGGCGAAACGTCCTAATCATGGTGTAAACTGTAAACTGTTAATTAACGATTGTCAACATAAATCAACGATTCACTACATGCAAACTGGCTTTTGCTGGCACAAATTTAATCCCGGCTTCGTTCAATATCCACGCTTCAATTTTGACGTGCCACAGGTGTAGCAAGTCGAGTTCCCTCTGTATGTGCAGCGTGTGTGCGGGTAAAGTGTGCCGCAGTGCTATTACAACGTGCGGCAAACAGGCCATAGCAAATGGTCTGCGCATACATGTCGCCGAATTGTTCCGCCGTGAGGTCATGCAGCAGCACTTTGCGGAAGCCATCCATCTGCTCATGCAATGTGCCGTGTTCGCCCTCTTCCGCAAAGGTCTTGCCGATGATGGTGCGGATCAAGCGTGCCAGCGCAGCCATTCGTGTGGCGAGTTCCTTGGGGCTGGAGATGACGGGGATGTTTTCGGCGAAGAATGCCTGCAACAACTCGGCGAGCTGCTGCGCTCCATCAGCCTCTGCCCGCAATTTGCCTGCGGCTTGGCAAGGCGTGCAGACAGGCGCAATTCGCCGCTGACATACCAGCGGAATTCCAGATAGTCGGTGAGGATAAGATTGGCAAGGCCGTCGCGATAGCGCTTGAGCTGTTCGCTTTTCGCAGCGTCATCAAGCGAGACGCCGATGTCCTTGGTTTCGACAAAACCCAGCGGAATATCTTTACGGGTGATGATGTAATCCGGCGCGCCGCATTTGATGCGCTTGGGTTCGTTGGTGGCAGTGATGCCGGGGTGGAATGCTTCGAGCAGGTCTTTCAGCGCAGGGCGGTGAGTATGTTCGGTGGCGTTGCCTGCCTTGTAGGCGTGCTCAATTTTCGCCAGATAGTCTTTGAAAATCGCGTTATCAACCACCGTCTCCGCCCCTTTGTTTTTCTGTTTGCAACACAGTCAGGCAATCTGCTATCGAGCAAGCTCAATGCAGAATTGACACCGCGCCAGTGTATAGGATGCGGGTGATGTCGTAAAATCTGCTGCCATATGTCACTCACACGCGTGCTCCAGAAATAATTCAAGGAGATTGCCTGGAAATGTGGTGAATTGACTGGTAAACCATTCAAGCATAATTTAAAGTTAGATGTGGGTGAAGCGGTTTATCAAACTACAAATTTGCGGAGGTTGAGATGAAAAAAATTCTTTTGGTAGTGTGCTTGTGCGCTTCAAGTGCTGCGTTTGCAACGCCTGCAATCTGGACGGGAAACAAACAAAAAATTGAAACGCCGAGTGGTGGAACAAAGTGGAAGTGTGAATATAAAATAGCCTACACCATGCAGATGATCCTGTTCTGGCGGACATTTTCTGATGCATGCCCATCTGAGGTGGAGGTTTATTTTTAAGGATGCGTAAATTGTTTTGGGGCTACGGGGGCAGGAGATGATTGTGAGATTGTGATGTCGCGAATTATTTCAGGAGCCAGTCTTGCGCTGGTTCTGTTTTTTAATGTAGTTGTTTTCGATGCTTGGGGTTCTCGGGCTGGGGCAGCTGAGTTGCCACCACCGCCACTTACTGCTGCGGCGATTGAACCAAAAATTAAAATTACACCCAAAATCACTTCAAAAAACTACCAGGATAATCTCCCGCAAACCCTGTGCGTGGGAGGCCAGGTCAGCTCGGCACATTCCTCATATTTCTGGGGCAAGCCCGGCAAGCTGCAGTTATGCAAGTTTAGCTATATGGAAACGTCCTCGAAAAATTATGAAGAAATTCGTCTCGCCCCACCCAGTGTTGGCGGAAATCCCAGCGATCCGCGCAACCTTTGGCCTCAGCCTCAGATTAGCGCTTGGGACGCCGCCCAGAAAGAACGGCGCAAGTTTGTGACATCACGCATGGTATGCACGCAGGAAATAACACTTGCAGAAATACAGCAAGCAATCTCGGCAAACTTGATAGAGGTGTGGAAAAAGTTATGTATCGTGCGCGTGACATTTTTCATTTCACTATAGGCTCTATAACTGGGAGTATGTGCCTCGTCTCTGCGGTCGAAGCAAAGTTTTGGGAAAGTATATAGATACTTTACATTGACTATTGGACTGTAACGGCGAAGCTTGCGACAATGCAACATCGCAGATTGGCCGTAGCAACTGCCAGCCGTCGGCAATTTCAATCCCACAGTTACTTCTGATATTAAGGGGAAATAATGGAAAGAATTATTATTGTCATATTTGCATTCGTCTTGGGTGCATGTTCATACATGCCACAGCGTTACAGTGTCTCTGCGGAAAATACCGAAGCATTAAACAAGTTGGGAGTGGGCAATATCAACGTAGGCTCGTTTACGAAAGCCGCCCAGTTTGACACTCGTTGCAAGGTGGTTTCCGGGGAAGTGAAGAAGCCTGACATGGGCTTTGAAGGATACATCCAGCGAGCGCTTGTTCAGGAATTGAAAGCGGCGGACATATTTGATGATCGAACGCCGAAAATAACACTGTCTGGTGTGGTTGAGAAATTATCCGTTTCGACATGGCCTACGATGTACCTCAGCAATTGGGATCTTGGTGTGCGGCTCAATTCATCGAATGGGAAAACGGTTTACATTACCCAGCATTACGAATTTAACGCCGGCCAAAATAATCTGGCTGACTGCCAGCAACTCGCAGATCACTTCATGTTTGCAGTCCAGAAAACGCTGAATAAATTAATCAATGCTCCCGAATTTCAGTCGCTGCTCACGCCGTAGAAATAGTCACTGAAAAAATACACGGAAAAATAGTTATGAAAATTCACGAATATCAGGGCAAGGAAATTCTGCGCGAATTCGGCGTGCCCACTCCGCGCGGTATGGCGTGCTTCAGTGTTGATGAGGCGGTGGGGGTGGCGCAGCAGTTGGGCGGCAAGTTATGGGTGGTGAAGGCGCAAATCCACGCTGGCGGGCGCGGCAAGGGCGGCGGGGTAAAAGTGGCACGTTCGCCCGATGAGGTGCGCAATGCGGCACAGCAAATATTGGGGATGCATCTGGTCACGCATCAAACCGGGTCGGACGGCCAAGTAGTACGGCGTTTGTTGATTGAAGAAGGCGCGCAAATTGTCACGGAATTTTATCTTGGCATGGTGATTGATCGCAGCAGGCAACGTGTCGCCTTATTGGCCAGCAGCGAGGGCGGCATGGAAATCGAGGAAGTGGCCGCGCATAGTCCCGAGAAAATTCACAAGACATGGATCGATCCGGTAGCGGGATTGCGCGACGCCGAGGCGGATACGATAGCCCGCGAAATCGGCATTCCCGAGGCGGCAATGGCGCAAGCGCGTACTGCGCTGCAAGGGTTGTATGGCGCCTTCGTGGAAAAGGATGCGATGCTGGCCGAAATCAATCCACTGGTGCTTACAGCAGATGGTCGTGTGCTGGCATTGGACGCAAAATTTAATTTCGATAGTAACGCACTGTATCGCCATCCCGAGATTGTCGCGATGCGCGATTTGGATGAAGAAGATCCCGCTGAAATCGAGGCTTCCAAATTTGACCTCAGCTATATCTCTCTGGATGGCGACATCGGCTGTCTGGTGAATGGCGCGGGACTGGCGATGGCGACTATGGACATTATAAAATTGTATGGCGGCAATCCGGCGAATTTCCTGGATGTGGGGGGCGGGGCGAGCAAGGAGAAGGTCACCGAAGCGTTCAAGCTGATGTTGAAGAATCCAAAACTGAAAGCAATTCTGGTGAACATTTTTGGTGGCATCATGAAATGTGATGTAATCGCCGAAGGCGTGGTGGCTGCAGCGCGCGAGGTGCATCTCAAAGTGCCATTGGTAGTGCGGCTGGAAGGCACGAATGTGGAACTGGGCAAGAAGATTCTCGCTGCATCCGGGCTGACGATTATTGCCGGCAATGACATGGCAGACGCCGCTGAAAAAGCAGTGGCTGCGGCAAGAGGTAGTTAATGGCCATTCTGATTGATAAAAATACGAGGGTAATGACGCAGGGCATGACCGGCAAAGTCGGCCAGTTCCATACCACCAATTGCAAAGCCTATGCGAATGGAGCGATGTGTTTTGTGGCCGGGGTCACACCGAATAAGGGAGGGCAAAACTTCGAAGGCATCCCGATCTATGACAGTGTGGCAGAAGCCAAGGCACAAACCGGCGCGACGGTGTCGGTGATTTATGTGCCGCCCGCTTATGCGGCGGCGGCGATTGATGAAGCGGTGGATGCCGGACTGGATTTAGTGATCTGCATTACCGAAGGCATCCCCGTGCATGACATGCTGCGCACACGTTATAAAATGTCTCTTCAGGGGGTGCCGACATTCAGCGAGAAAATTGCTTTGGCAAAAGAGCATGTTCCGGGCAAACGCACCTTGCTGATCGGGCCGAACTGTCCCGGTGTAATCACACCGGATGAAATCAAGATCGGGATTATGCCGGGGCATATTCATCGCAAAGGACGCATTGGGGTAGTGTCGCGCTCCGGTACGCTGACTTATGAGGCGGTGTGGCAGTTGAGCGAATTGGGCTTGGGGCAATCGTCTTGTGTTGGCATTGGTGGCGATCCGATCAATGGCCTGAAGCATCTGGATGTGATGAAATTATTCAACGATGATCCGGCCACCGATGCGGTCATCATGGTCGGCGAAATCGGCGGCAGCGATGAAGAAGAGTGCGCCCGTTGGATTAAGGACAACATGAAAAAACCGGTAGTCGGTTTTATCGCCGGCTTTACCGCGCCACCCGGCAAGCGCATGGGACACGCAGGTGCAATAATTTCCGGCGGACAAGGGGGCGCCGAAACCAAGCTGGCGGTGATGGAAGAATGTGGCATACATATCACGCGCAATCCCGCAGAAATGGGGCGCATGATGCAAAAAGTCTTGCAGACCTATTGATGCTGGAAATGTTGTCCTCAGCCCAGTTCTGGGTGGATGTATTCAAGATCATCATGATCGATCTGTTGCTCAGTGGCGATAACGCCGTCGTGATCGCATTGGCCTGCCGCAACCTGCCTTTGGAACAACGCAAAAAAGGAATCATGTTTGGCGTGCTGGGGGCGATCGTTTTACGCGTAGTGCTGACTTTTTTTGCGGTGAACCTGTTGTCGTTGCCGTATCTTAAATTAGTGGGGGCAGTGCTGCTGATCTGGATCGGCATTAAATTGATCCTTCCCGAGGATGAGCACAACGAAGATAGCATTAAGGCCGATACGCGTTTGTTCGGCGCGGTCAAAACCATCATCATTGCCGATCTGGTAATGAGTCTGGATAACGTGCTGGGAGTGGCGGCAGCGGCTAAAGGGAATGTGTCATTGCTGGTATTCGGCCTGTTGATCAGTATTCCGTTAATCGCATGGAGCAGCCAGTTGGTGTTGAAATTGATCGATCGTTTTTCATTCATTATTTATGCGGGGGGCGCACTGCTGGGTTATGTCGCCGGAGAAATGCTGGTCAGCGAAGCGCTATTCGCGAATGTGATGGAGGCACGCCATTATTTGCATGGGTTGATACCGGTATTGTGCGCGTTGCTGGTATTAGGCCTAGGCAAATGGTTGGCGATGCGCAAGACGGGAAGCAGCGTTATCAATTTGACGGACGAAAGGACGACTGCGACTCCAGACAACAAGCTACCCGAAAAAGAATTATCCAGAAAAAAATTATAAAAGGGAGCAATGGAAATGGATAGCCAGCGAAATTATTTGAAAATACTGATCCCGGTTGATGGTTCGGCGAATGCCCAGCGGGCGGTTGAATATGTCATCAAAAATATTGCCGTACTCAAAGAGGCCCCGCAGTTGTTATTGCTCAACACTCAGTGGAATGTAGCCACGGGTAACGTCAAACTATTCATCAATCAGGAAACAATCAAGGATTATTATCGCGAACAAGGCATGGCAGCACTTCAATCGGCGCGCGCTGTGCTGGACGCTGCTGCGATACCCTATCAGTACCACATCAGTATCGGGTTGCCGGCAGAAGCAATCGTGCAATATGCCGTTGAGCAGAATGTGGATCAGATCGTGATGGGCAAGCAGGGGCAGGGCGGTTTACAGTCATTGTTACTGGGATCAGTGGTGAATAAAGTGGTGCATCTGGCAAACTGTCCGGTAGTGCTGGTCAAATAGAATTGCGCCCTTCAGTGCGAAATATATTAATATCCGCGCCCATGGTATTGACTGGATAGATTCGACTCAAACAACTCGACAACAAGTTTTCAGGGGACAGCATGAGCAAGGGTTGGTTTTGGCAGAAAGACTGGTTCGTAGGGTTGCTGGTGGCATTGGTTTTTTTTCTCAGCGCCCATACCGACTTGATGCAGAGCCTGGAGCGCAAGGCTTATGACTTGGGCGTACTGGCTTCCTCACGGACTCCTAGCAACAAGATCGCGGTGATTGCGATTGATGAGCAAAGCATTGCCAATCTGGGGCGTTGGCCGTGGCCGCGCGCCATACACGCTCAAATGTTGGATGTCTTGGCGACAGGTCATCCCAAAGTAATCGGCTATACCGCATTTTTCTTCGAGCCGCAGGTCGATGCCGGGCTGGGGTACATTTCCAGGATTGCCGAATTGCTCGCCAATTCAAAACTTAAAGATACCACCGACCCCGCACAACAGGCCGAATTGGCACAGCTTGCGGCCTTATTGCAGGAGGCGTCGCAAAATCTCGATAACGATCAAAAACTCAGTGAAAGTATAGCCAGGGCAAACGATGTTCTGCTGGCGATGTTCTTCGAGTTGGGTGAACCTCAAGGTAAACCTAATCAGGAATTGCCTGATTACGTATTGCGTAATAATCTTACCAATGTAAAAAATACTCGTGGCACCGGCGAAGTGCCGGTGCCCGCGCTTAGTGTATTGCCGCCGATTCCGGCGTTGGGCGGCAAGGCCTTGGCCATTGGCCATCTGAACAATTTTCCGGATGTGGACGGGGCAATACGCACGGAGCCGCTGGTAGTGGATTATTACAATCAATATTACCCTTCGCTGTCATTGATGCTGGCAGCCAAGAGCCTCAATCTCGAACCCAAGGACATACAAATTAATTTGGGTGAGGGCGTGCAGTTGGGTAATCAGAAAATCGCGACCGATTCTTCCTTGCGTATGCATACTTATTTCTATAAGGATAAGGATGGTCGCGCCGCGTTTCCCGTGGATTCTTTTTATGATGTTCTGAGCGGTAAAATTCCGGCAGAAAAATATCGCGACAAAATTGTGCTGATCGGCGCCTCGGCTGCTGGCGTGGGCTCGTTGCAAGTGACGCCTATTTCTTCCGGTATGGCGCCGGTGTTGACGTTGGCGCATTCGTTGTCGAGCATTCTTAAGGGAGATTTCTTTGTGACGCCCAATTGGGCCGACGGGGCAGAAATTGGGATATTCCTACTGGTGTCACTGTATCTGATTCTGGTATTGCCGCGCCTGAATGCCGCCATTGGCGCGCTGGTTACCGGCGCCTTGTTCATTATTTTGCTGGCCGCCCATTTCGTATTAATGACGACACAAGGGATGTGGTTGCAATTGATGCTGCCCGCTACATTGTTGTTGGTAGGACATTTGTTGTTGACCACCAAACGCTTCCTGATGACCGAGAAAGGCAAACAGAAATCCGATGCCGAATCGGCGGAAAGCAATCGTATGCTGGGCTTGGCTTTTCAAGGTCAGGGGCAGCTGGATATTGCCTTCGACAAATTCCGTAAATTGCCCATGGATGAAAGTTTGATGGAGGTGTTGTATAACCTCGGGCTGGATTTTGAGCGCAAGCGCCAGTTCAATAAGGCAGAGTCGGTATTCAATTACATGGCTGAATATAACCCGAAATTCCGCGACCTTGAGGCGCGCCTGGCACAATCTAAAGCGATGTCGGAAACCGTAATGCTTGGGGGCGCATCCGGACGGAGTAACGCCAGCACAATTGTGTTGGACAAGCCGGGTGTGTCCAAGCCGATGCTTGGGCGTTACGAAATAGAGAAGGAGCTCGGCAAGGGCGCGATGGGCGTGGTGTATCTCGGCAAAGATCCGAAAATCGGTCGTGTCGTAGCCATTAAAACCATGGCGTTGGCGCAAGAATTCGATCCCGAGGAACTGGAAGAAGTAAAAGCGCGCTTCTTCCGCGAAGCGGAAACCGCCGGTCGCCTGAATCACCCGAATATTGTGACCATGTATGACGCGGGAGAGGAACATGACCTGGCCTACATCGCGATGGAATTTCTTAAAGGCCAGGACTTGGCTCCCTATACCAAGCCCGATAATCTGCTGCTTTTGCCCCAGGTCATGAACATTATTGCGCGCGTTGCCGACGCGCTGGATTATGCGCACAAGCAAAATGTGGTGCATCGCGATATTAAACCAGCCAACATTATGTATGACCCCGAAACAGATACGCCCAAGGTGGCCGATTTCGGCATTGCCCGTATCATCGACACGAGCAAAACAAAAACGGGCCTGGTATTGGGCACGCCATCTTTTATGTCGCCGGAGCAGTTGGCCGGAAAGAAGATCGAAGGTGCCTCCGACCTGTTTTCACTGGGCGTGAGTTTGTACCAAATGGCTTGTGGTAAGCTTCCATTCCAAGGGGATTCAATGGCACAATTAATGTTCCGCATCGCCAACGAACCACATACCGATATTCTAAGTATCAGGGCAGATTTGCCACCCTGTTTGGTGATGATTATTAATCGGTCATTGGCCAAGCGAGCTGAGGAGCGCTATGCCCATGGCGCGGACATGGCTCAGGCGCTGCGGCAGTGTGCTGGTAGCATAGGGGAATCTAAATGAAGATTGCAGAAGCATTGGACATCGTCAGTCAAACCCATCCCGGTATGGTGCGTTCGCACAATGAAGATACTGTAGGAAGCGACCCAGGGTGCGGCTTGGTGGTACTGGCGGACGGGATGGGAGGTTACAATGCGGGCGAAGTGGCAAGCGGCATTGCTGTTTCGGTGGTGGTGACGGAAGTTAGCCAGCGTTTGCTGGGCACCAGCCCTGCAGCGCGAGGAGAGAAAGAGGGCGAAGAATTGGGCGTATCGTTATTGCGCGGCAACATTCAAAAGGCCAACGCTTCTATTTTCCATGCTGCGCAAAGTCAGCCACAATATGCCGGGATGGGAACGACTATTGTCTCAGGATTGTTTTATGACAATCGCGTGGCGGTGGGGCATGTGGGAGATTCGCGCATGTACCGGTTGCGCGGCGAAGTGCTGGAAACGATCACCCGGGATCATTCCCTGCTACAGGAGCAGATTGATAGTGGAGTGATCAGTGTGGCAGATGCGCGATTGTCGCGGAACAAAAATCTGGTGACGCGTGCGGTCGGAATTGATGTCGATGTGGAACCGGAAATCCACGTGCACGCCGTGTTGGTAGGAGATATTTACCTGCTGTGCTCGGATGGTTTGAACGACATGGTGGAAGATGAGGATATTGAGTCCACGCTGTATGCGTTGCAGAATAATTTGCCGCTGGCGGCAACTCAGTTGATACAAATGGCAAATGATAATGGCGGGCGCGATAATGTTTCGGTAATACTGGTGAAAGTAAAGGGCAAATTTGCCGTGCCACGTGGTTTGCTGGCTAAGCTGTTCAGTTGGTTTGAGAAATAACGAGGGTTACGACTATGGCTGCAAAATTAATACTCAGCATGGATGGGGCGGTAATCAAAGAATACCCCCTAAATAAAGAGCGCATGACCATTGGGCGCAAGGCACACAACGACATCGCCATCGATAACCTGGCAGTGAGTGGTGAACATGCGGCCATAGTAACTATTCTGCATGATTCCTTCCTTGAGGATATGGATAGCACCAATGGCATGGAGGTAAATGGAAAGCCGACTAAAAAGCACTTCCTGCAAAATAATGATGTCATCGAAATTGGAAAATACAAGCTCAAATATATCAATGATCAAATCACACAGACTACACCTGCAGATTTCGAAAAAACGATGATTTTGCGGGAGCCTATTAAGCCCTTGGCTGGTGTTGCGGGAGGTAGTCAAACTGCAGCAATGTCGGCTGGGCAAGGGCAAACTGGTAATAAGATGGCATCTGTACAGGTTGAAAGAACGGGCAAGTTCGAAACACCCGCGGTTTCAGCGCCTATCACCCCAATGACTGCGCCAGAAAAATCGACCCAGCCCGCTGCTACTGTTTCTCCCGCTGTTCCTCCAGGCGGACCTTCCAAAATCGCCGTGGTACAAATCTTGACGGGCCCGAATGCCGGGAAGGAACTAGAGTTGGTAAAGAACCTGACTACGTTAGGGAAGCCAGGCATGCAGGTCGCAGTGCTGACGCGCCGTCCACACGGTTTTTTCATTACCCATGTCGAAGGCGAAAAGTTCCCATTGGTAAATGGTCAGGCATTAACTAATCAGGCCCATCAGCTGAATGAGCATGATGTGATTGAATTGGCTGGAGTCAAGATGGAATTCTATTTCAAGAGGTAAAGTTGCTGTCTCATACCTCATGGGCTGCCTCCGCTCCCAATGTTGCGTACTTTTAACATTCCTGTGGGGCACAGTGTTGCGATCGATAAATTCGATAGAATTTGCCCCATAATTAAGGATACGCGGACAAAATGAAACTTAAAGTATTGGGCTGTAGTGGTGGAATCGGTGGTAATTTGCACACCACTTCGTTTTTGCTTGACCATGACGTATTGATTGATGCCGGGACGGGGGTAGGTGAACTCAGCCTTACCGAACTTGCTATGATCGATCATATTTTTGTTACTCACTCGCATCTCGATCATATCGCCTGCATCCCATTCATGCTGGATACCGTTGGGTTTATGCGGGACGGCCCATTGACGGTGTATGCAAGTGAAGAGACGTTGGACATTCTGAAGCATCATGTTTTTAATTGGAAAATATGGCCAGATTTCAGCAAAATTCCCAATGCCCACCAACCTTATTTGCGTTATCAGGCTATGGAGCTTGGTGAGACTATTGTCCTGAATGGGCGCAAGATAACTTCACTCCCTGCTAATCATGTGGTGCCTGCGGTGGGCTATCATCTGGATAGTGGCAAGGTGAGCCTGGTATTCACTGGAGATACCACCACCTGTGATGCGCTGTGGAAGGCGGTCAATAAAATTGAAAATTTGCGTTACCTTATTATCGAGACAGCATTTTCAAACAGTGAAAAAGATTTGGCCATAGTCTCCAAGCATTTATGCCCCAGCATGCTGGCAGAAGAATTACTTAAATTTAAGCGCAAGGCAGAGGTATTCATTACCCACCTTAAACCGAGTGAGATGGAGCTGACCATGCAAGAAATAAGTGAGTGTGGAAGCGGGCTAGAGCCAAAAATGTTATTGAATAATCAAGAATTTGATATTTAGAATAAATGCGTTATAAATTTTATTTTAAATTCTAACGGGATGCGAAAATGGCAACTAATAACACAGTAAGCAATGTCGGTGAGATGACGCTTAGATTGGAGTTCACCAAGAACCTTAATCACGTTAACAATAGAATACACGCCACCGGTAACGTCGATGAAATCATGCTGGAGGTCAGCAAAGATATTTGCGCGTTGTTCAATGCGGATCGGCTGACTATTTATGTTATAGGCGAAGACAACATATCGCTTATTTCCAAGGTCAAGACCGGACTCAATTCTTTCAAGGATCTCAAATTGCCCATTGCTGAGCAAAGCCTTGCAGGTTATGCGGCAATGCATAAAAAACTACTTAACATCAAAGATGTTTACGATGAAAAGGAATTGGGACAATACAGCCCGCATCTGCGATTTTTGCAGGAGGTAGACAAGCGCACTGGATATCGCACCAAGCAAATGCTGGTTGCACCCATCCTGGATGCAGCCAACGGTGATTTAGTGGGCGTCATTCAGGTTATCAATAACAAAGCTGGTATGCCTTTTGCGTCCTTAATCGAAGAAGGCGCCCAAGAATTGGCACAGACGATGGCGGTGGCGCTACGTCAGCGTCAGCAAAGTAGCACCACCAAAACAAAATATGATTTTTTAGTTGCTGATGCGGTACTTTCGGCTGCGGAATTTGAATTGGCGACACGCACTGCACGGCGCAAGGGTATAGACATTGAAGAAGTGCTGCTGGACGAATTTCAAGTCAGTGTCGCCGCATTAGGTAATGCGCTATCCAACTTTTTTGGAGTCCCTTATGAGCCCTACAGGGGTGATCGCCTCAAGCCTACCGAGATGCTGAAAAACCTGAGGCGAGAATATGTAGAAAGTAGTCATTG
>JANYHX010000113.1 GCA_025362155.1 Gallionella sp.
CCAGTATGTCTGCCGCTGATCTGGCAGTCACTTCCAGTACAAAATATTCCAGTAATCTTAACTGCTGTTTCCTTATTAACTTACAATGGCTTGTCTTCATCTGATTGGCTTAACATTTAGGCTAATCTACTTCAGCCCCAATTTTTTATCTTCAAAGAATACAGCAGTCTGAGATGTATGTGTACATCTTCAAACTTCTTCGGTAACCATCGATCTTGAAGAAACGATCAACCCTTCGGTAACCTTTTATCTTGAGGCAATGCGTGTTTGCGCGGACTGTTCCGCCACATTCGACAGCAGCCTGTCGGGAGCGAGGCGGCGACCTTGCAGCAGCCCTACCCCTATAAATCCCTGCGGGCCATACAGGCTGACCTTGCCATCTGGGAAGCCGGTGTCCAGCGCCAAGCGTTGTCCCTGCGCCAGACGCTTAATTTGCACACTATCCAATTGCAGCTTGGGCATGTTTGGTATTAAGGATTCCAGCGGCAAGACGCAAGCATCGCGCTCGGCTTCGGTCATCGTTGCCAGTTGTGGCAGGGTGTAGCTCTTGTTCAAATCAAAATATGCGATCAGGGTACGGCGCAGACCGGTCAGATGCGCGCCGCAGCCGAGCGCCGCACCAATATCTTCGGCGAGAGTGCGGATGTAAGTACCCTTGCTGCAACGCACGGTGATGTCCATCTCACAAAACCCCATCCCCAACCCTATGATGGAACTACTAGCCATTCGACTAGGCTGTCCAATTACGCCAGCCAAGTCGCTGGTTACCCCGCAGGGAGAGGGAGCGATTGCCCTTCCTCCCTCCGGTGGGGGAGAGCGTAGCGAGGGGGTTCTGGCAGGGGGAAATTTTTCGCCGGAAAAAGAATTCAGCACCAGTTCGTGGATCACCACACTGCGTAATTCGCGCGCAATGGTTTCGCCTTTGCGGATATATTTATAGAGCGGCTTGCCCTGGTGTTTGAGCGCGCTGTACATGGGTGGGAGTTGTTGTATCTCGCCGCGAAATTTTGCCAGCACCGCATCAACATCAGCCTGCCCAACCTCGACCGGACATTCGGCGATGATGTCGCCTTCGGCATCGCCGGTGGTGGTGGTTTGTCCCAAGCGCAGCAAGGCGCGATAGGTTTTATCGGCATCCAGCAACGCGTTGGAAAATTTGGTGGCCTCGCCGAAACAGATTGGCAGCAGGCCAGTTGCGAGGGGGTCGAGTGTGCCGGTATGCCCGGCCTTTTCGGCTTGAAACAGGCGGCGGACTTTTTGCAACGCATCGTTCGAGCTGATTTCCAGCGCCTTATCGAATAGCAGTACGCCGTCCAAGGGGCGAAAAATGCGCGCCATCAGTGTACCCTCTGACTACTTTTTGTCGTCGTGTTGATGATCGCTGGCAACTGCCTGGTCGATGAGTTGTGACAAGTGGCTGCCACGCTCGACAGAAACATCGTAGACAAAATGCAATTGCGGCATGATGCGCAGCTTGATGCTGTGGGCGAGCTGGCTGCGCATAAAACCGCTGGCGCTCTCCAGACCCTGCTGGGCTTCTTCATACTTGCCATCCATGCGCGTGAAAAAAACCTTGGCATGTGAATAGTCCCCCGCCACTTCCACGCCGGTAATCGTCACCAGACGCACACGCGGATCGTTGATTTGCAGGCGCACCAACTCTGCAATTTCGCGCTGCATTTGCTGCGCGATGCGATCAGTTCTGGCGAAACCCGCCATTACAGCGCCCGGGCAACTTCAACAATTTCATAGGCCTCGAGCTTGTCGCCCACCACCAGATCGTTGAAATTTTTCACTGACAGTCCGCATTCGAAATTGGCTTTCACTTCCTTGACATCATCCTTGAAGCGCTTCAGCGAATCCAGTTCGCCATCGTGGATCACGACATTGTCACGCAGCACGCGTACCTTCGCGCCGCGCTTGACCATGCCTTCCAGTACCATGCAACCGGCGATGGTGCCCACCTTGGAAACGGTGAACACCTGGCGCACTTCGACCATGCCCATAATGCTTTCGCGTTTCTCGGGAGCCAGCATGCCGGATAGTGCAGCCCTGATTTCGTCCACCATCGCGTAGATAATGTTGTAGTAACGAATGTCCACACCGGAAGATTCGGCCAGCTTGCGCGCAGCCGCATCGGCACGGGTGTTGAAGCCGATCACAATCGCCTTGGAAGCCAGCGCCAGGTTAATGTCCGATTCAGATATCGCGCCCACTCCGCCGTGTATCAGATTGACTTTGACTTCGTTGGTAGAAAGTTTTTGCAGTGATTGCGCAATCGCTTCGGCAGAACCCTGCACGTCGGCTTTGACAATCAGCGACAAGATGCCCACTTCGCCTTCGGCCATTTGCTCGAACATATTTTCCAGCTTGGCGGCTTGCTGCTTGGCCAGCTTCACACCGCGATATTTTCCTTGGCGGAATTGCGCGATTTCACGCGCGCGTTTTTCGTCTGCCAATACCATTAATTCTTCACCGGCCGCAGGCACTTCCGACAAGCCCTGAATTTCTACCGGAATGGAAGGTCCTGCTTCGTTAACTGCCTTGCCATTTTCGTCCAGCATGGCGCGCACCCGCCCAAATACTGAGCCGACCAATACTGCATCGCCACGCTTCATCGTGCCAGACTGGATCAGCACAGTGGCCACCGGCCCCTTGCCCTTGTCCAGGCGCGCTTCGATGACCAGCCCTTTGGCGTGCGTAGTACGTGTTGCCTTCAGCTCCAACACCTCAGCTTGCAGCAATACGCCTTCCAGCAATTGGTCTATACCCTGACCGGACTTGGAGGAAACCTCGACGAACATCGCGTCGCCGCCCCAGTCTTCCGGCGTCACCCCTTCGGCGACCAGTTCTTGTTTGACTTTCTCGACATTGGCATCGGGCTTGTCAACTTTGGTTACCGCCACCACCAGCGGCACATTTGCAGCTCGGGCGTGTGCAATGGCTTCCCTGGTTTGGGGCATCACGCCGTCATCGGCGGCCACCACCAGAATCACGATGTCGGTGGCTTTGGCGCCACGCGCACGCATCGCGGTAAATGCCTCGTGACCCGGGGTATCGAGGAAAGTGATCATGCCGCGCGGTGTATCCACGTGATACGCGCCGATATGCTGGGTAATGCCGCCCGCTTCGCCGGAAGCAACGCGGGTGCGGCGGATGTAATCGAGCAATGAAGTCTTGCCGTGATCGACGTGGCCCATCACCGTAACGACTGGCGCGCGCGGTTCCAGTGCCGCATCATGCGGCGCTTCCGTATCAATCAAATAAGCATCCGGATCATCCAGCCTGGCGGCCTTGGCGATGTGTCCCATTTCTTCCACCACGATCATCGCAGTTTCCTGATCCAGCACCTGATTGATGGTCACCATCGAACCCATTTTCATCAATACCTTGATAATCTCCGAGGCCTTGACCGCCATCTTTTGCGCTAACTCAGCGACGGTGATCGTTTCAGGCACAGCCACTTCATGCACGATAGGCTCGGTCGGCAAAGAAAATGCATGCTCCGGTTCAACCACCTGCTTGGGATGTTTATCATGACGCGGTGCACGTATCGGGGTAGTCCAGACACCCGTTTTTTCACCCGTTTTGACCGGCGTACGTTTCTTGTGCCCCTTCTCGTCCCACGGGCTATTTTTGGCTTCGGGTTTGGGTTTTTTACTGGGTTTGGCGATCTTGTCACCGGGCTTGGGTGTCGGCTTGTGCAGAGTACCTTCAGCCAGGTTCACAACCGGCGCCGCAACCACGGCCGCGGCAACCTCTTCAACTTTTGTGGCCACGACGGGTTGCGCCTCTGGCTCAACTGTCTTTTTGCGCTTGCTGCGCTCTTGCTTAACTTGGACTTCGGCTGCCTGACGCGCTGACAATTCAGCATGCAAGCGCGCCTCTTCTTCACGTACCGCCACATTCTGATCCTGCACACTCTTGGCGGTTTTTTCTTTCCTGGGAGCAGCAATCTCAACAACGGCTGGTGCAGCCACTTCAGGAGCAGTCGTTGGTGCCACGACACGACGTTTGCGCACTTCTACCTGAATGGTGCGCGCACGGCCAGAGCTGTCCGCCTTTTTAATTTCCGTGGTTTCGCGGCGTATCAATGTAATTTTCTTGGCGGGCTTTTCGCCACCATGCGCTTGACGCAAATGTTCCAGCAGCTTTGCCTTGTCCTTCTCGGACATGGGGTCGGTTGCTTCTTCCTTGGTGATCCCTGCGGCTTTTAATTGCTCCAGCAGCAAGGCAACCGGCAATCCCAGTTCTGTCGCAAATTGCGTTACGTTCAATTTTCCCATTACCATCCTTTAACTACCCTCTTACTGTTTAAGCAAACCAAGGTGCGCGTGCTGTCATAATCAATGTATTGGCGCGTTCGCTATCCATGCCGGAAAGCTCTACCAATTCGTCCATATCCAGATCCGCCAATTGCTCCTGTGTGGCCACCCCTTTGGCCGCCAAGGTGCGCGCGGTCGGCTCATCCATACCTTCGAGCTTAAGCAAATCCTCAATACCATGCTCCACTTTTTGTTCGCTGGCAATCGCTGCGGTTAACAGCGCATTGCGGGCGCGACTGCGAAGCTCATTTACCGTCGCCTCATCAAATGATTCGATTTCCAGCATTTCTTCCAGCGGCACATAGGCGACTTCTTCCAGTGTATTAAAACCTTCCTGCACCAGAATATCGGCCACTTCTTCGTCCACATCCAGCCTTTGCATGAAAACCGCGCGGGTATTGGAAAACTCCACGTTATGCTTTTCATCAGACTGTTCAACCGTCATGATGTTGAGTTCCCATCCGGTCAACTCACTGGCCAGGCGTACATTCTGGCCGCCGCGCCCAATTGCCTGGGCCAGATTTTCTTCCTCAACCACCACATCCATGCTGTGCCGCTCTTCATCCACGATGATGCTACTCACCTCGGCAGGTGCCAGTGCGTTAATCACATAGGTGGCCGGATCTTCCGCCCAGAGAATAATATCCACACGCTCGCCAGCCAGTTCATTCGTCACGCCCTGCACACGCGAACCGCGCATCCCGACGCAAGTCCCGATCGGATCAATACGCGGATCATGTGATTGCACCGCAATCTTGGCGCGTGAACCGGGATCGCGTGCGGCACTGACGATCTCCAGCAATTTTTCTTCAATCTCCGGCACTTCCAGTTCAAACAATTTGGTCAGCAATTCATTCGAGGTACGCGACAGAATTACCTGTGGCCCGCGCGCACTGCGATCCACGCGCAACAGATGTGCCTTGACACGATCACCGATGCGCAAATTTTCCTTGGCGATCATTTGCTCACGCGGTAACAAGGCTTCGATTTTGCCGAATTCGATGATCGCATTGCCGCGCTCGAGACGCTTGACCGTCCCGGACACAAGGTGCTCGTTGCGATCCATGAAATCAGCCAATACCTGTTCGCGCTCGGCATCGCGGATCTTCTGGAATATGACCTGCTTGGCCGCTTGCGCGCCTATGCGCCCAAAATCAATGGATTCCAGCGGCTCTTCGATAAACTCCCCGATCTGAATATCAGCATTGCGTTTTTGCGCTTCTTCCAGCTTGATATGCAAATCCGGGGTCTCGAAAGTTTCGTCGTCCATCACTTCCCAGCGGCGGAAAGATTCATATGCGCCGGTATTGCGATCAATCTCCACGCGCACGTCAGCTTCATCTGCAAAGCGTTTTTTAGTCGCAGAGGCCAGAGCGGATTCCAAGGATTCGAATACGATTTCCTTGTCCACGCTTTTTTCACGGGACAGCGCATCCACCAATAATAAAATTTCACGACTCATACCCTATATCTCCAGCAAATTACAGCTAAACACTAAAAATTAAAAAGTCGGCACTAAACGCGCTTTATCCAAATTCGACAGCTCAATCGCTACCTGACTGCCTTCCACATCCAACTGCAATATTCCCTCGCTGACGGGGCCGATGATGCCGACAAAATTTTTGCGCCCGGCCAGCGGCATGCGCAGCTTGAGTTGCACCTTTTCACCGGCGAAGCGCACAAAGTCGGCTTCTTTTTTCAGCGGCCTGTCCAAGCCTGGCGACGAAACTTCGAGGCGGTCATAAGCCACATTCTCCACCATGAACAACCGCGTCAATTGGTTGCTTACCACCTGGCAATCATCCACCGAGATACCTTCCGGCTGGTCGATAAAAATGCGTAGCAGCCCGCGCCCGGAGCGTTCAAAATCTACCAGCTCATAACCCAAGCCGCTTACCGTCATGTCGACCAGCTTCACCACATCCATAAATGGGCACCCATAAATACAACCCACAAATAAAAAACGGGCTCGAAGCCCATCACAAAACGCGGCGCATTGTAGCAAAACCAGCCGTTAATTGGAATTAGATTTAGAGGTGACTTAGTCTTACTGTGTCATAAAGCGATCAAGGGATGCAGTGTAGGCAAAATCGGGTGATTAGAAGTCATCCTGATAACGCACCGTAATCGGATACCGCCAGTCCTTGCCATAGCTGCGTTCGGTGATGCGTATCCCTACCGCTGATTGACGGCGTTTGTATTCGCTGCTACGAATCAGATGCACTACCCGGCGCACATCGGCTTCAGCAAATCCACGCGCAATGATTTCTGGGATAGCGAGATTCTGTTCCACATACAGTGCCATGATGGCATCCAGCACATCATAAGGCGGCAGGCTGTCCTGGTCGGTTTGATCGGCACGCAACTCAGCACTGGGTGGACGCGTAATGATGCGCTCTGGAATCACTTTTCCCAAGGTGTTGCGATAACGCGCCAGACGATATACCAAGGTTTTGCTGACATCTTTCAATACTGCGAAACCGCCCGCCATGTCACCATATAGCGTGGCATAGCCCACGGCCATTTCCGACTTGTTGCCGGTAGTCAAAACAAGCGCGCCCAATTTATTGGACAAAGCCATCAGTAAAGTCCCGCGTATGCGCGCCTGCAAATTTTCTTCGGTGGTATCCGCAGCACGTCCGGCGAACAGGGCATTCAGCGCAGTCAAATAACTTTTGAACATGGCTTCAATGGGAATTTCGTCATAGCGCACACCGAGGATATTTACCATCTCACGCGAGTCATCCAGACTGATTTGCGCGGTGTAGGACGATGGCATCATCACCGCATGAACCTTGTCCGCACCCAATGCGTCAACGGCAATCGCCAGGGTCAATGCAGAATCAATTCCGCCCGATAATCCTAATAAAACACCGGGAAAACGATTCTTGTGAATGTAATCACGCACGCCGAGACACAATGCCCGGTAGACGTCTGCTTCTACACTTGATGCCGCGACCATTTCACCAACCGGGCGCAAATCATCATGCTGTATTTCCACTATCAACAAGGCGTCTTCAAAACTTGCAGCCTGAGCAGTTAATACACCATGACGATCCATCGCGAACGAGCCGCCATCAAAAATCAGCTCGTCCTGGCCGCCGACCATATTGGCATAGGCCACCGCCATGCCGGTCTCGGCAATGCGCTCGCGAATGACACGATGGCGGGCGTCCTGTTTATCGATGGCATAAGGCGAGGCATTTAATACCAGCAACACCTGCGCTCCCGCCTCGCGTGCGCAATGCGCAGTCTCACGCTCCCAAACATCGGCACAGATATTCACGGCAAAGCGGATGCCGCCAATTTCAAAAATACAGGGATCAATTCCGTGATCGAAATAGCGTTCTTCGTCGAACACCGAATAATTCGGCAATTCCTGCTTGAAGTAAGTGGCAGCAATCGCGCCTTCTCTAAGCAACGACGCAGCGTTGTAGCGTTTGCCGTTATGTTCATGAGGATGTCCCACTACGACGGCAATGCCTGAAATTTTTCCGGCGAGTGCGTTCAATGTCTGCGCACACGCATGATAGAAGCCTGCGCGTAGCAGCAAGTCTTCGGGTGGATAGCCGCACAGACCGAGTTCCGGAGTCAGCAATAATTGCGCTCCTTGCTGCCTGGCCTGTTCAGCACATTGCAATATCTGTGCGGCATTCCCCGCCAGATCACCTAACAAACAGTTGATTTGCGCGATTGCCAGTTTCATTTTTTAAAAATCAAGGGGTAGGCGGCGCTTCAGGAAGAGCTGTAGGCGCAAGAATAGGCTCAGGCACGATAATTTCAGTTTCAACCTCAACCTTTTTCTTGACTAAAGGTACCGCAAAAAAATAATTGATACCGAACGTAAAAGTTCTGTTTTTAATCGTGATTGAGCGATCCAGACTTGAAAAGCTATCCCTCTTATACTCGGCAATCGCACTCCAATGCGGCTCGAAGTTATACTCAACACCAATAGCGATATTGGTACCATTTTCTGCCACAGTACGGAGAATTTTATTCCTGCGTCCACTGCTGTAACCGTAACCCAGCTTAACGTAAGGGAGCCAATCGTCGATAGGCAATCCCAGCTTGGTGTCTACACCATAAGCATGACTGCCATAGCCCACCCCGTTGGAATGAACCGTATAATTATTCCAGTCAAAATATCCGCCTACGCCGACAATAACAGTCCGCAAATCCCAGTTATATCCCGCTTGCAAATATCCGCCTTGTAAACCATAGGCGAGGGTTTTGGCGCTGGGTGCGCTGGTTGTGCCAATAGCACTGGAATTATTGATACCAAACTTTACGCCCAAATAGGGACCCCTAAACTCACTGGGGCCTTTGCCATGGATGGTGATCTTGACTGTGGTGGTCGTACCATCAGCGCTGGATACAGGAAAGGTACTGCTGACATCCTCACCTTTATCAAGGTCTTCAAAATTGCTATTGGCGACAAAAGTCCATGTGCCTTTGCTGTCCACATTGAAAATACCGATGGTACCGACAACTTTGCTCTGTGCGACGAAGGTCTCAGGATTATCCACATCACGGATGGTGAGCTTACCCTTGGCGCGCTGAGGAACATCGATTTCATCCAGGTCTATGTTGGGGGAACTCAAAATCGCAGGGTCGTTGGTTCCGTTGATGGTGATTTTCACTGTGGTGGAGGTGCCATCCCAACTGAATACGGTAAAGCTATCGCTCACATGATTACCCACGTTTAGATAATCAAAGGCACTCTTGGCGACATAGGTCCATGCACCGGTAGCGTCAATGTTGAAGGTGCCATTTGAACCGACCTTGTTCTCAGCTTCAAAAGTCTGTGGATTATCCACATCGCTGATAGTCAGCTTGCCACCGGTGTTCAATGGCGCATTGGTTTCGTCCAGAACAATATCAGCCGGGCTCAATATTGCTGGGTCGTTGGTTCCATTGATGGTGACTTTTACGTTGGTGGGTGTGCCATCCGCACTGCTGACAGTAAAATTGTCACTAACACTCTGATCTTCGATAAGTTCATCCAGGGCGCTATTGGTAACATAGGTCCAGGCGCCGGAAGGGTCGATATTAAAGACGCCATAGGTGCCGGCGACATTGTGCTGTGCCACAAAAGTCTCGAAATTATCGGGATCGGTGATAGTCAGCTTGCCACTCGGACGCAAAGGTTCATTGGTTTCATCCAGGGCAATGTCGGCGGCACTCAAGATCGCCGGATCGTTAGTGCCATTGACCGTAATTTTCACTTTAGTGGGGGTGCCATCCACACTGGTGACGGTGAAAATGTCCACGGCACTCTGACCCACATTGAGTTCATCGAGCGCATTGTTGGTGACATAGGTCCACACCCCTTTACTATCCATATTGAAAATACCATGGGTACCGGCAACATTGCTCTGCGCTACAAAAGTTTCTGCACTGTCTACATCTTTGATAGTCAACTTTCCGCCAGTACGGAGAGGTTCGTTGGTTTCTGTGAGTACCACATCGGCAGCGCTTAAGATGGCCGGGTCGTTGCTGCCATTGATGGTCACTCTTACGGTGGTAGGCGTGCCATCCGCGCTGGTCACTGGGAAACTGTCGCTGACACTCTGACCCACATTGAGTTCATCAAAGGTGCTGTTGGCGACATAGCTCCACGCACCTGAAGAGTCGATGCTGAAGATACCGTTGGTACCGGCCACTTTGCTTTGTGCCACAAAGGTCTGCGGGCTATCCACATCGCTGATGGTGAGTTTGCCTCGGGTTCTTAAAGGGACATTGGTTTCTGTCAACTGGACATCTGCTGTGCTCAGGATTGCGGAGTCGTTGCTGCCATTGATGGTCACTTTCACCGTGGTGGGCGTGCCATCCGCGCTAATCACCATGAAACTCTCGCTAATACTCTGACTCACATTGAGTTCATCAAAGGCGCTATGGGCGACATAGGTCCATGCACCCGTCTTGTTGATTCTGAAGGTGCCATATTTGCCAACCTTTTTCTGTGCCACAAATGTTTCTGCACTGTCTACATCTTTGATAGTCAACTTTCCGCCAGTACGGAGAGGTTCGTTGGTTTCTGTGAGTACCACATCGGCAGCGCTTAAGATGGCCGGGTCGTTGCTACCATTGATGGTCACTTTTACGGTGGTGGGCGTGCCATCCGCACTGGTGACAGTAAAGCTGTCGCTGACACTCTGACCGACATTGAGTCCATCAAAAGCGCTATGGGCAACATAGGTCCAAGCACCAGTCCTTTTGATTCTGAAGGTGCCGTATTTGCCAACCTTTTTCTGCGCCACAAATGTTTCTGGGCTATCTATATCTTTTATAGTCAGGGTGCCACCGGTACGCAGAGGTTCGTTGGTTTCTGTCAACTGGACATCCGCTGCGCTCAGGATCGCCGGGGTGTTGATGCCTTTGATTGAACTCAGGTCTGAGTTGGTTTCAGCCTGGACAATACTGGATCCGTTTAGCATGATTATTACCATCATGTTCAACAGCGTAGCTGCCCGTACTTTACACAGAGTGCCTTGCCTCATAAATATTACATTCCTAATAGTGGCGGCTAATAAATTGAGGCCTTTTGCCGCACGTCGGCGAGTCATTTGGTGCCATTGATGGTAACTCTTACTGTAGTGGCCGTACCATCCGCACTGGTTACGGTAAAGATATCAGCGGCGCTCTGCCCGACATTGAGTTTATCAAGAGTACTGCTGGTGACATAGGTCCACACACCTGAAGAGTCTATATTGAAGATACCATTGGTACCGGGGATATTTTTCTGAGCTACAAAGGTTTGCGGGCTGTCCACATCCTTGATGTCCAACTTGCCGCCGATACTCTGAGGGGCGCCGGTTTGATTGATCACCACGTCAGCAGCGCTCAGGATCGCCGGGTCGTTGCTGCCATTGATGGTAATTTTCACGATGGTGGGCGTGCCGTCCGCACTGCCAACAGTAAAGCTGTCGCTGACACTCTGACCTACGTTGAGTTCATTAAGAGCCGTGTTGGTGAGATAGCTCCATGCACCTGAAGAATCGATGTTGAAGACACCATGGGCTCCAGCAACTCTGCTTTGTGGCACAAAAATTTGAGGACTGTCCACGTCCGTGATGCTCAATTTGCCCGCAGCTTTTAGTGGCACATCGCTTTCTGTCAATATTACGTCGGCTGTACTCAGGATCGCCGGATCATTGGTGCCGTTGATGGTAATTTGCACTGTGGTGGGTGTGCCATCCGCGCTGGTGACGGTGAAACTATCAATGACGCTCTGACCTACATTCAGCTCATCCAGCGCGCTGTGGGTGACATAGGTCCATGTACCCGCCTTATTGATTTTGAAGGTGCCGTATTTGCCGACCTCTTGGTGCGCTACAAATGTCTGAGGGCTGTCCACATCGGTGATAGTCAGTGCGCCACTGGTTTCCAATCGGGTATTGGTTTCCTCCAGCACAACCGAGGCCGAGCTCAGTATTGCGGGGTCGTTGCTGCCGTTAATCGTGATTTTCCCTTTGGAAGAGGTTCCATCCCCCGTAGTTACGTTGAAACTGTCCCTGAGCTTTTCCCCTACCTGGAGATAAGTAAAGGCCGAATTGGCCACATAGGTCCATGCGCCGCTTTCGTCGATGCTGAAGGTGCCATGGGCTCCAACAACATTCTTTTGTGCGACGAAGGTGGGGATGTTGTCCACGTCATTATTGCTTAGTATTCCACTGGCACTCACAGGAGTATCTGTTTGGGTCAGTTGCACATCGGCCACGCCTACCACAGCGGGATCGTTACTGCCATTAATAGTGACTTGCACCGTAGTGGGCGTGCCATCGGCACTCATTACCGTAAAACTGTCCTTGACGCTCTTGCCTACGTTGAGATAATCGAGAGCGTCATTCGCTACATAAGTCCATCGACCGGAAGCGTCGATACTGAATCTGCCATTTGAACCCGCGACATTCTTTTGAGCTACGAAAGTCTGCGGGCTATCGACATCTTTGATACTCAGCCTGCCCCCAGTTTTTAATGGTGCGTTCGTTTCTGTCAACTGGACGTCGGCAACACCAAGAATAGCGGGATCGTTAGTGCCCTCTATCGTGACCTTGACAGAAGTGCTGGTGCCATTCGTGCTGACCACCGGGAAAATATCGCTGACACTCTGACCCACATTGAGTTCGTCCAATGCACTTTTTGCAGCATAGATCCACGCACCTGCTGGATCAATCTGGAAGGTGCCGTATTTACCTTTGGTATTGCTCTGCGCCACAAATGTTGCCGGATGGCCCCCCTCGCTGATACTCAGCCTCCCCTTCGTGCTCAAAGCTTCGTTGGTTTCTGTCAACACTACATTGGCCGCGCCAGGAGTGGCCGCTTCGTTAGTGCTTTTGGTCGTAGCTTCCACCGCACTGGCGGCGCTGGAGATATCTGGAGGGTTGTCGATGGGCGGGGGTGCGATAGTTTCCTCAGCCAAGGATAAGCCAGCTGCACCTAAGAATGCCGCAGCAAAAATCAATCGCACACCGATCAAAACGACACGTTTGGTGCGTTTAGTCACGCTCGTTTCGTTTAAGTAATAATCGATTAAAATTTGCGCCATAATTTATTTTCGCTTGTGCCAGACTGCTGACACTTGGATTTTGCCTGAATATTTTGGTTTAAGGATCATCGAGCTAAAAAATAACGCTATTGCAGCTTGTCCGAAGTCAAATTCGGGCTTAGGTCCGCAGCTGAGCCTTCCTGAATTTTTACTGCTGTGTATCTGGCGTAATGGTCGCTGAATTTTCCGGCAGGAATTCTGGCTTGGCTGTTTTCTCGCTGGCTCGGATGTTGCCCAGACGCGGCTCGTCCATCGCAGACTCGATCAGGTTTTTCGGTAGCTGTTTGGCAGGCTTTACGCCCAGCTCTTTCAGCATTTCCGCCTGCCGGATCACATTGCCTCGCCCGCCGGTAAACTTGCTGTATGCCCCGTCATAGGCCCTTTGCGCCTGTTGCAACTTGGCGCCCAGACTATCCAGGTCTTCCACGAAACCGGCCAGCTTGTCGTAAAGTTCCGCACCCCGATTGGCGATCTCCTGTGCATTGCGATTCTGCTGCTCCTGCCGCCACAGATGTGCCACGGTACGAAGTACGAACAGCAATGTGCTGGGGCTGACCAGCAACACGTTCTTCGCCCATGCGTCCTGCCATAGCTCGCTGTCATGTGCGACTGCCAGCATGAAAGCGGGTTCTACCGGGATGAACATCAGCACGAAATCGAGCGACTTCAGGCCGTATAGCTGCTGATAGTTTTTTACCGACAACTCCTTGATGTGGCCGCGCACCGAATCCAGGTGTCGTTTCATCGCGGCATCGCGCTGATGATCGGTTTCCGCGTTGGCATATTCCTCATAAGCCTTCAGCGAAACTTTGGCATCGACGATCAGATGCCGGTCTTCCGGCATGTGCACCACCACATCCGGCTGCGCCCGTGTACCGTCCGCACGAGTATGGCTTTCCTGCACATCGTATTCATGGCCCTTGCGCAAACCGGAAGCCTCCAGCACACGCTCCAGTATGAACTCTCCCCAATTGCCCTGCGTCTTGGCCTGGCCTTTGAGCGCACTGGTGAGGTTGTGTGCATCTTTAGACAACTGGTTGTTGAGTGCCATCAGTTGTTTGACCTGTTCGGCCAGTGCAGAACGATCCTTGCCTTCCTGGACATAGACCTTTTGTACCTCACCCTGAAACTCGCTGATCTTGACCTTGAGTGGTTCCAGCAACTGGTTGAGGTTGGTCTGGTTCTGTTCGGTAAACCGCTTGGTTTTATCTTCCAGTATCGCGCTGGCCAGGGTCTCGAAACGGTTGGTTAGCCGCACCTCGTCATTCTTCAGCAACTCCAGTTTCTCCCCAGTCTGAGAACGCTCCAATTCCAACGTTGTTGTCAGCTCGGCAATCTGGTTACTCAGTCTTTGCCGCTCGGCGGTAAGCTGGTCACGCAGAGCCGCAAGACTTTCCTTTTCACCCGCGAGACGATAAGCATCTTCTTGCGCTGCGGCCAAGCGCTCATTGAGACGGGCTATTTCGATCTGGCCTTCACCTTTCGCCTTTTCCGCGGCAGATGATATGCGTTCGCGCAGAATCAACCAGATCGCACCCGCGCCGACTGACAGCCCAACGAAAAGAGTGATGAATATGTGGATTTGCAGCTCCATGAGCATGGGTCCCTAATAGTTGCATGTCAGTATAAACCAATCCGCCAACCCAAATGAAAAGGGATGCCTGAGCATCCCTTTAGGTTTACGCTAAGCCTGCAAACGCTTTACAAACGGCCTGTGCGCTTGCGTTCATTTTCGGTCAGGAAACGCTTGCGGACACGAATCGATAGTGGCGTGATTTCAACCAATTCATCATCGTCGATAAACTCCACCGCTGATTCCAGCGTCAGGCGAACCGGCGGGGTCAGGCGCACGGCTTCGTCGGTACCGGAAGCACGCACGTTGGTCAATTGTTTGCCCTTGATCGGATTCACGATCAGATCGTTGTCACGGCTGTGGATGCCGATAATCATGCCTTCGTACAATTTGTCGCCGGGAACAACGATCATACGGCCGCGATCTTCCAGTTTCCACAACGCATAAGCCACCGCTTCGCCGGCTTCGGAAGAAATCAGTACGCCGTTGCGGCGGCCCGGCATCTCGGCCTTGACCGGCGCGTAGTCATCGAACACGTGCGCCATGATGCCGGTGCCGCGCGTCATGGTCATGAACTCGGATTGGAAGCCGATCAGGCCGCGTGCCGGGATGCGGTATTCCAGACGCACACGGCCATGTCCGTCCGGCTGCATATCCTGCAAGTCGCCGCGACGGCGACCCAGCTCTTCCATCACCGCGCCCTGGTTGGTATCTTCCACGTCCACTGTCAGCACTTCGAACGGCTCGCATTTCTGGCCGTCGATGTCACGATAAACCACACGCGGCTTGCCCACGCCCATTTCAAAGCCTTCACGGCGCATGGTTTCCAGCAAAATCGTCAAATGCAATTCACCGCGCCCGGCCAACAGGAACACGTCGGTGTTGTCCGTTTCCTCAACGCGCAACGCCACGTTCACCAGCAACTCCTTGTTCAGGCGGTCGCGTATCTGGCGGCTGGTAATGAACTTGCCTTCCTTTCCGCACAACGGTGAAGTGTTCACCATCATGTTCATGGTCAGGGTCGGTTCATCCACCTTGGGCATAGGCAAAGCTTCCGGCTTGTTCACGTCGGCCAGCGTCACGCCGATGCCGATCTCTTCAATGCCGTTGATTAGCACGATGTCACCCGCAAGCGCTTCATCCAATGGCACGCGCTCGACACCGCGAAAGCCGAGCACCTGATTGATGCGTGCGCGCTTCGGGGGTCTATCGCCATTCATGACCATCACATCCTGGCCGGGCTTGACGCGGCCGCGGCGCACGCGGCCCACGCCGATGCGGCCCACGAAGCTGGAATAATCCAACGCGGAGATTTGCAATTGCAGCGGCGCATCCACATCGGTTTCCGGTGCCGGAACGTGCTTGAGCACCGTTTCGAACAACGGGCGCATATCCGTGCTGGGCTTGGCCAGATCCAGCGTGGCGTAGCCGTTCAATGCCGAGGCAAACACCACCGGGAAATCCATTTGTTCTTCAGTCGCGCCGAGCTTGTCGAACAAGTCGAAGGTCTGGTTGATCACCCAATCGGAACGGGCGCCATTACGGTCGACCTTGTTGATCACCACGATGGGACGCAGCCCCAGGGCAAGCGCCTTCTTGGTAACGAAACGGGTTTGCGGCATCGGGCCTTCGACCGCGTCCACCAGCAGCAACACGCCGTCCACCATACCCAGCACGCGCTCGACTTCGCCGCCGAAGTCGGCGTGACCGGGCGTGTCGACGATGTTGATATGCACGCCTTCGTAATCCACCGCGCAGTTCTTCGCCAGAATGGTGATGCCGCGCTCTTTTTCCAGATCGTTGCTATCCATCACACGCTCGGCGATATGTTTGTAGGAAGCAAAAGAACCAGCCTGACTCAACAGCTTGTCCACCAGAGTGGTCTTGCCGTGGTCAACGTGGGCGATAATGGCGATATTACGGAGTTGGCGGGACATGAATACAGCCTTGCGTGTGAAAAGGGCGCGCATTCTAGCACAAGGCGTGGCACGATAAACTTTCACTGGCTTTTATTTTTTCCGTCCGTATAATGCGCGCCTTGTCGCTGCTAAAGCGGCATTGGTTCATCGTTATCTGACCTATCTCTCGCGCGTATGCAAATCGCGCCTGTCAAAAAAACCTACCAGGATTCTCTACGGAGATTTTCTACAGGTTTTCCGGTTAGCAACGATGTTTTATGCGCCGGTTAACCTCACTCCCCC
>JANYHX010000115.1 GCA_025362155.1 Gallionella sp.
GGAATTGCTTGGCGGCGAGCGCGGTAATGCACGCAAGGTGCAGCCACCATACAGTGTGACGGAGCCAACCAAGGCAGAAGTGGCCGCATCGCACCTTCTCCCGCAAACGGCCGACTTTGTCGGTAACGTGTCGAAGGTGCACCCCAATGACGAAGTCAATCTCGGCCAGTCGTCCAACGACATCTTCCCCACCGCGATGCACGTTGCTGCCGTGATCGGCATCCAGCAGAAACTCCTCCCGGCGTTGCGCACGTTGAGCGCCACGCTGCAAATAAAATCCGACGAGTTCGCGGGCATTATAAAAATTGGCCGCACTCATTTGCAGGACGCCACGCCGTTGACGCTGGGCCAGGAATTTTCCGGCTATGTGGCACAACTGCATCTCGCAGAATCGTTATTGCTCGCTGCGCTCACGCCGCTTTACGAATTGGCGGTAGGCGGCACGGCCGTTGGCACCGGGCTGAACACTCACGCAGAATTTGGTGAGCGCGTCGCCGCAGAGTTGGCGCGCAGCAGCGCCGTAAGATTCGGCAATGAAATCCCGTTCAAGAGTGCGGCCAACAAATTTGCCGCGCTGGCTACACATGATGCACTAGTGTCCGGACATGGTGCGCTCAAGGCATTAGCTGTCGCGTTAATGAAAATCGCCAACGACGTGCGCTGGCTGGCCTCCGGTCCACGTTCCGGCTTAGGGGAAATCAGCATTCCGGAAAACGAGCCCGGCAGCTCCATCATGCCGGGCAAAGTAAATCCCACTCAATGCGAAGCACTGACCATGCTGTGCTGCCAGGTGTTCGGCAACGACGTCGCCATCACGGTCGGAGGAGCTTCGGGCAATTTCGAACTGAATGTCTTTAAGCCGCTTATCGCACACAATTTTTTGCAGAGTGTGCGCCTGCTCGCCGACGGCATGACCAGCTTCGAAAAACATTGCGTGCGCGGCATAGCAGCCAATCGCGAGCGCATCGCCGAACTGATGGAACGCTCATTAATGCTGGTGACCGCGCTGACCCCGCATATCGGCTACGACCGTGCCGCCGAAATCGCCAAACGCGCGCACCATGATGGCACCACACTCAAGCAGGCTGCGCTGGCACTGGGCTATGTCACCGAACAGGATTTTGAGCGCTGGGTAAAACCGGCAGATATGGTTCATCCAAGCAAGTCATAAAGGCTGTTTAAACAGCCGGAATTGTTCGCAGTATCCGCCGCTCCAGCAGCTCCGGGCAAGGCCGTAGGCAAAGTTATGCTGCCATGCTGCTGCGCAGCTGCCTGGCGACGGCCACCATGTTCTGCAATGCCGCTTCCACTTCTGGCCAGCCGCGCGTCTTCAGGCCGCAGTCCGGGTTGATCCACAGGCGATTGGCCGGTATCACCGCCAGTGCTTTGCGCATCAGGCGCAGCATCTCCTCAGTACTTGGCACACGCGGCGAATGGATGTCGTACACGCCGGGGCCGATGTCGTTGGGATAATGAAACTCGCGGAAGGCTTCCAGCAGCTCCATATCTGAACGCGAGGTTTCGATGGTAATCACGTCCGCATCCATCGCCGCAATAGCGGGCAGAATATCGTTGAATTCCGAGTAGCACATATGGGTGTGTATCTGGGTATCGTCTTTAACACCGGAAGAACACACCCGGAAGGCGCGTACCGACCAGTCCAGATAGAACGGCCAGTCGGATTTTTTCAGTGGTAGTCCTTCGCGCATCGCCGCTTCATCAATCTGGATGATGGCGATGCCAGCCTGTTCCAGATCATGTACTTCGTCGCGGATCGCCAGTGCGATTTGCAGCGCGGTATCCGCTCGCGGAATATCATTGCGCACGAACGACCACTGCAGAATCGTGATCGGGCCGGTGAGCATGCCCTTCATCGGTTTGTCGGTAATGCTTTGCGCGTATTGCGCCCATTCCACCGTCATCGGAAGCGGGCGTGATATATCGCCGTAAATGATCGGCGGCTTTACGCAACGCGAGCCGTAACTTTGCACCCAGCCGTATTCGGTGAAGGCGAAGCCTTGCAGTTGTTCCCCAAAGTATTCCACCATGTCATTGCGTTCGGCCTCGCCATGTACCAGCACATCCAGCCCCAGCGCTTCCTGCTTGCGCACGGCACGCTGAATTTCGGCACGCATTTCTGCCCCATATTCCGCTGCATTGAGTCGGCCTTGCTTGTAATCGGCACGCGCGGCACGGATGTCCGCAGTCTGCGGGAACGAGCCAATTGTTGTAGTGGGAAATGCAGGCAGATTAAAGCGCGCCTGCTGTTGGGCGATACGCTCGGGGAATGGAGAGTGGCGTTGTGCATCCTGTGGCGTCAGGGCAGAGACACGATTGCGGACTGCCTTATCATGCACCTTCGGCGAGTACACACGGCTTTCCAGCGCGGCATTGGCCTGTGCAAGCTGCGGCGCAATGGCTTCCTTGCCCAGCGTCACACCGCGCGCCAACGTGGCGACTTCCGCCAATTTTTGCGTAGCGAAGGCCAGCCAGCTTTTTACAACCTTATCAAGTTGGGTTTGCTTGTTAAGTGTGGATTCTTGGGCCAAATCCACCGGCACATGCAACAACGAGCAACTGGGTGCAACCCAGAGACGATCACCCAGCGTTTCACGCAGCGTATTCAGTGTCTGCAACGCAGCAGAGATATTACAGCGCCAGATGTTGCGCCCGTCGACAAGGCCCGCGGAGAGAATTTTGTCTTCCGGGAAATTGTGCAGAAAACTTTCTGCCTGTTGCGGAGCGCGCACCAGATCGATATGCAAACCGGCAACAGGCAGTGTCTTAAGAAGTTCGGCATGCTGTTCCACACTATCGAAATACGTGGCGAGCAGTATCTTGGGGGTGTTTTGAGACAAGGCCGCGTAAGTCGGCG
>JANYHX010000131.1 GCA_025362155.1 Gallionella sp.
ATCCAACGAGAAGACGGCTCCGCCTGCTTCCGTGAGGTAAAGATATTTGCTCAATATCATTATGCCCTTGTCGCTGGAGATATCGCGGTTCCATAATGCGCTACCTTGCGCCGTATCGAAACACGCAATGCGTCCCTGAAAAGCAATCGCACAGACTTGTTCGTCATCCACCACCGGATCGCTGGTAATGTCGCTGATGCGCTCCAGCTCAGTATTGCCGCTGGGTTGCGATACCTGCGCTTCCCACACTACTTCCCCATCCTTGATGTTGATCGCGGCTAATTTACCGCCGGCAAATCCGGCATAAACCACACCGCGCTGAATGGTGACGCCGGCATGGCTGCGCACCACCAACGCCGGAGTGGCACGCTCGTATATCCACAAACGCTTGCCATCAGCCGCATTCAAGCCGGCGATACGTCCGTCGCCACTGCGCACCATGACCATGCCGTCCGCCACTGGCGACATGCTCAATGCTTCGCTGGATACCAGGCTCTTCCATTTCAGTTTGCCGGTTTCGTCGTAAGCCCATACCTCGCCTTTGTCGCCACCGATCAGTACCAGCCCGTCTCCGCTGGCGACACCGCCGCTGATCACAATGCCAGTCTGGATTCGCCAACCCTGCTTGCCGGTGGCTCGCTCCACGCGAGTCAAGCTGCCTTTGGCCGAAGCGCTATAAATTGCATCTGTAGTGAGTGCAGGGGGAAATAAATCCGCGCCCACCTCGCCTATAGTGCTATGCCAACGTACCTCGAATTTTGCCGTTTCGCGAAATGCCGCCAGCTTGGTGGGTTCCGAATCGCCCTTCACCCCGGCCCAGTCCGGGATGGACTCATCCGTGGAAGCACAGCCGCCCAGCGCGAACAGCAGCAATAGTCCCAGCCTGAACCAGTTTCCCGTTGCTACCGAAGAGCTACTGCAGGTGCCTGAGTTCATTTAGCTGCGCCCACTTTGTCCGCGACCCCTTTATCTGCACTCCCTTTATCCGTACCCAGCGCATCGAGCTTCATTTGGATCAGATTGCGATACATGCTTTGCACATCGATTTTTTCATAAGCCAGTTTATATGAACTCCGGGCTTCGTCAGTCTTGCCTTGTGCGCTCAACACATCGCCCCGCAAATCAGCGTACAAGCCATCGAATGATGCCGGGTGTTTGGCTTCCAGCTGTTTCAGCGCATCCGCATAATTTTTTTCATCCAGCAGGATGGCCGCCAGACGCAACCGCGCCACGTCCTGCAAAGTGGCCTCCGCGGCATGATCTATCACCCATTGCAATTGCGTCTTGGCACGCGGCAGGTCTTTTCCATTTTCTTTGCCTAGCCCTGTGCCCTGTTCATTCACTTGCGCCGCCAACAAAGCGGCACGCGCTGCATAGGCTGTAGAAGCGAATTTATCGGTCACCGCAGCAGCGGCATCGTTGATGCGTTTGGCATCATTGCTGGCAAGTTGCGTGATGAATTGCTGATACAAATTGGCGGCTTGCTCAGCCTGCTGATGCTGGTAATACTGCCAGCCGCGCCAGCCACCGACCACCACAGCCACGACCAACAACATTCCCAATAATTGGTTGCGATTGTCTTTCCACCAACTCTTGAACGCTTCAAGTTGTTCCTGTTCCTGCAAATCCAATACGGCCATTTGGCTACTCCTGTTTGATAAATTGTTTAACTGTCGCGATGAGATTCTGCACGCTCACCCGCACCTGTTCACCGCCCTGCATCGGCTTTACGCTGATCTCATGGGCTTGCGCTTCGTCATCGCCTATGACCAACGCCACTCGTGCGCCGCTGGCATCGGCTTTTTTCATCTGCGACTTAAAGCTGCCTCCGCCGCAATGCAACAACACACGTAAATTGCTATCGCGCAATTGCTCTGCCGTCTGGCTGGCCAACTGGCTGGCCAATTCGCCCTGATGCACTACATACACATCCACTTCCGGCTTGGGTAAAACCATGCCATCGTCTTGCAACAACGCCAGCAGACGCTCCACACCCATCGCGAAACCAATCGCCGGGGCAGGCTTGCCGCCGATCTGTTCAACCAGCCCGTCATAACGTCCTCCTGCGCAAATGGTGC
>JANYHX010000148.1 GCA_025362155.1 Gallionella sp.
TTGCAGATGCTTGGCTTTTAGCTTCTAACGTCGGCGGTGAACTTGAAAACAATAAAGTGCCCAGATTTATCTGTTCGGGTGGTATATAAAAAGTACAAAATTCCCTTATAAAATAAGGGAATTTTGAATATGGTGCGCCCGGAGCGATTCGAACGCCCGACCCCTTGGTTCGTAGCCAAGTACTCTATCCATCTGAGCTACGGGCGCAAGTATTGTTGCTTTCGTAATGTGTAATTAGAACCTTGGCGGAGAGGGAGGGATTCGAACCCTCGATACAAGTTTAAGCTCGTATGCGCCCTTAGCAGGGGCGTGCCTTCGACCTCTCGGCCACCTCTCCGAAGGCCGGGCATAGTAATGTAACTACCTTGAAAGGTCAAACGATTACGCGTCTTCCTGATCCAGGTCGAAGGCCTTGTGCAATACGCGCACAGCCAGCTCGAGATACTTTTCGTCAATGACCACGGAAATCTTGATTTCCGAAGTGGAAATCATCTGAATGTTAATACCCTCTTCCGCCAGGGTACGAAACATCTTGCTGGCGATGCCGACGTGTGAGCGCATTCCCACCCCGACTACGGAGACCTTGGCCGCCTTGTCGTCGCCGATAACTTCGCGTGCGCCGATGTGCGGCTGCACTTTGCTTTTCAGAATGTCCATCGCCTTGGCAAATTCATTGCGATGCACAGTAAAGGAAAAGTCCGTGGTGCCGTCCACACCAACGTTTTGAATAATGATGTCCACGTCGATGTTGGCATCGCTGATCGGCCCGAGAATCTGGTACGCAATTCCGGGCCTGTCGGGCACGCCCATCACGGTGATCTTGGCTTCGTCGCGATTAAACGCGATGCCGGAAATGATAGCTTGTTCCATTTTGTCGTTATCCTCAAAAGTAATCAGCGTGCCCTCACCCTCTTCTGCAAAACTGGACAGCACGCGCAGCTTGACCTTGTATTTTCCGGCGAATTCCACCGAACGTATTTGCAACACCTTGGAGCCCAAACTGGCCATCTCCAGCATCTCTTCAAAGGTAATAGTTTTCAGGCGACGCGCTTCGGGAACCAGGCGCGGGTCAGTGGTGTAAACGCCATCCACATCAGTATAAATCTGGCACTCGTCGGCGCGCAACGCAGCGGCAATCGCAACCCCCGTGGTATCCGAACCGCCGCGACCCAGCGTAGTAATATTGCCGTTTTCATCCACGCCCTGAAACCCCGCCACCACCACCACATAGTCGTTAGCCAGATCGGCGCGGATGTATTGCTCATCAATGGAAACAATCCGTGCCTTGGTAAAAGCGCTGTCGGTCAGGATTTTGACCTGCGCCCCGGTGTAACTTTTGGCATTCAATCCCTGTTCCTTCAAAGCCATTGCCAGCAGGCCGATAGTCACTTGTTCGCCGGTAGAGATAATCACATCCAGCTCTCGTGGGTCGGGATGTTTCTGGATTTCATGGGCAAGGCTAATCAAGCGGTTGGTCTCGCCGCTCATTGCGGAAACCACCACTACCACCTGATGCCCTTTAGCTTTGAATTTCGCGACGCGACGCGCCACGTTTTTGATGCGTTCCGGACTACCTACCGATGTACCGCCATATTTCTGTACGATCAATGCCACGATGTTTGCTATGCCCGACCTTAAAAAGTGAGCGCGATTTTAGCGTAACTGGCTATAAAAAACGAGGCAATGTTGATACACCTGCTGCGCGGTCATCGCCTCTTGGCACGGCGGAACGCCCACTTCATTCAAAATTGGACAATCACGCTTAAAGCACGGCGAGCACGCTACGCCGCTGGTAATGTGTAAGCAACGCTTGCCAAGTATGCCGCTGTAATTTGGTGAAGTGGGCCCATGCAGCATCACGCCGGGAACATCCAGCGCCGCCGCCAAATGCCCGACCCCGCTTTCCACACTGACGAATCCACGGGCGCGCAACAGAACATTCATCAACTCCGTCAGCGATAACTTGGGCAACACCTGTGCATGTTCCCCGCCAGCAATTTGCAATCGAGTAGCGCGTTGGTATTCTTCTTCATTTCCCCATGGCAATAAACAACGCACACCCCGCTGGGACAACATGCGTATCAACTCCACCCAAGCAGACTCCGGCCAATATTTACTGTTCCAGGTTGTACCATGCAGCAGCACGATATACGGCTCGTTGGTCATCGCAGTGAGCGCAGCTGCAGAATTACTTTGCATGCTCTCATGACGAAATCTATCCAAGCCGAAATCCACGGTACTTTCATTAAGGCTGCTTGTTATATCAGCAGAGAAAATCTTTGCGATCAATTGCCGATTTTTTTCTATGACATGCAAGCCTTTTTGAACGTCTGCGCTTTTTGTGTAAAACCACGCTGTCACAGGCTCCCGCGCTGTATCGGCAGCAAAGCCAAATACCGCAACTCCCGCCAGCCTCGATAACAAAGCGCTTTTAAGTAAGCCCTGAGCATCCAGAACAATATCGTAATTTTCCGCGTGCAGTTGTCGCCGCAATTTACTTAACAGCGCGGGTATTTTCCACCAGGTTTTTTTATGGGCTCGCAGCGGAACAGTAATAACCTTGCTAATCGCCGAATGCCACGTGGCCACCTCGGCAAAAGCGGGCTCAACCAGCCAGTGAATCTCTGCGGTAGGAAAATGCCGACGCAAATCACTCACCGCAGGAAACATGTGCAAAATGTCACCCAGCGAAGATAGCTTTACGACAAGAATTTTCATTTTATGGTGGTATGGAGGTTTGCTGAAATCGTACGATATAAAAGTTGATGTGCGATCTTAAACCCCTTGCTTTAAGCTTGCCGAGATGAAATTGTCGAGATCGCCATCCAGCACCCCTTGGGTATTGCCGACTTCATAATTGGTGCGCAAATCCTTGATGCGGGATTGATCCAGCACATAGCTGCGTATCTGGTGCCCCCAGCCGATGTCCGATTTTCCGTCTTCCAGCACTTGCTTCTCGGCATTGCGTTTGCGCAGCTCTTCTTCATACAGCCGCGATTTCAACATCGCCATCGCTTCGGCGCGGTTGCGGTGTTGCGAGCGGTCGCCCTGGCATTGCACCACGATGTTAGTCGGCAAGTGGGTGATGCGCACTGCCGAGTCAGTCTTATTGATGTGCTGTCCACCCGCACCGCTGGCGCGATAGGTGTCCACGCGCAGGTCGGCGGGATTGATCTCGACTTCGATGGAGTCGTCCACTTCTGGATACACAAACACACTGGAGAATGAGGTGTGGCGGCGGTTACCGGAATCGAACGGGGATTTGCGCACCAGCCTGTGCACACCCGTCTCGGTGCGCAGGTGGCCGTAGGCGTAATCGCCGATCACCTTGAGCGACGCGCCCTTGATGCCCGCGACTTCGCCGTCGGATTGTTCCAGCACTTCGACCTGAAAGCCTTTGCGTTCGCAATAGCGCAAATACATGCGAAGCAGCATGGATGCCCAGTCCTGCGCTTCAGTGCCGCCGGAGCCGGACTGGATGTCGACAAAGCAATTATTTGGGTCCATAGGATGGGCAAACATGCGGCGGAATTCCATCGCCGCGACGCGCTGCTCAATGTCCTGAATATCGACGGCGGTGCCGTTCAGACTTTCGTCATCATTTTCCGCTTTCGCCATTTCAAACAGCTCTGCGGCGTCGGAAAGATTTTGCTGGATTTGCTTGAGGCCAAGCACCACCCCTTCCAGCATCTTGCGTTCGCGTCCCAGCTCCTGAGCGCGCTTGGCATCCTGCCAGATGGCCGGATTTTCGGCGAGTTCGCTGACTTCGACTAAGCGTTCCTGCTTGGCATCGAAGTCAAAGATACCTCCGTAATTCTGCGCTGCGTAGGGCCAGGTCTTGCAACTGATTAGAGAGGGCGTTGAGCTGTTCGGCTTCCATATGTTGTCGCTAGATTTTAAAGAGCGCGATTATACCTGTCCTGAGCCTGGCCGAAGGGCCTGCCCCAGTATCGCGACACGAAAAATATACATCCCCTCCCCTTCAAGGGGAGGGCTAGGGTGGGGATGGGTTGCCTTGCCGTGACCCATCCCCCTCCCCACCTCCCCCTTGAAGGGGGAGGAGTTTCAGGTGCACTACTTGCCTGCCGATGTTCCCGATTTTATGTGTCACGATACTAGGTTCCCTGAACCCACATCCTGCCAATGACGAACAATAAGTTGCACGCTCTGCGTGCCGTTGTATTCATTAATGCTCAGGCTGTATACCGCATGAATGTTATCCGGCAGCGGTTCTGCATGGCCGAACAATATCGCCTCGCATAGCTTGCCCTGTTTGAGCAAACGCAACTTGAGATGCTTTTCGCCTACCACGCGCTGATTCTGTACGACAAAATCATCACTGAATTGCGGGGTGGAAAAACCTTGTCCCCATACCTGCGCATCCAATGTCCTGGCAACATCAAGGTTCATTTCGTCTATAGCCAATCCACCATCCGTTTCAATGCGTTGCGCCAGATCGTCAGCAGTGAGCAATTCGCCACACACCTTTTCAAAGGCTGCAACAAAATCATCAAAGTCTGCTTGGGCAATGCTCAAGCCTGCCGCAGCCGCATGACCGCCAAATTTTTGAATCAGTTTTGGATGACGTTTGCTGACCAAATCCAGCGCATCACGCAGATGTAATCCGGCAATGGAGCGTCCCGAGCCTTTTAATTCTCCGCTGTTGGAGCACGCGAAAGCGATGGTCGGACGGTGAAACTTATCCTTAAGGCGCGAAGCAAGGATGCCTATCACACCTTGATGCCAGGATTCGTCGAACAGAACGAGGCTGAAGTTATCCGATGGGTCAATAGTCTCCAGTGCCGCGAGCGCACTATCCTGCATATCTGTTTCAATGCTGCGCCGTTCGCGGTTGAGCGCGTCCAGTTTTGCGGCAATCTGCATGGCGATTGCGGCGTCATCAGTCAACAAACAATTGATACCCAGGCTCATGTCGTCCAGCCTGCCCGCCGCATTCAGGCGCGGTCCGACAGTAAAACCCAAGTCCATGCTAGAAACTCGCGCCGGATCTTTTTTTGCCACTTGCAACAGCGCCTTGATGCCCGCACAGGCTCGGCCGGAACGGATGCGCTGTAGGCCTTGCTGCACCAGAATGCGATTGTTTTGATCCAGCTTCACTACATCGGCGACGGTTCCCAGTGCAACCAG